>JBDLQR010000264.1:0-4432 GCA_039800485.1 Pseudomonadota bacterium | reverse complement strand
CCGAGGGGTACCAGCCCGAGCTTTCCGAACACGAGCACGAAACTGAGCCCGACATTGATGAGCAGTGTCAGTCCGGTTACCACCATGATGGGCACTGTGCGCCCCACGCCTTCATTCATCTGCCTGAGTGCGTGATATAAATACGCGCCTGGCACACCCCATGAAAGCGCATGCAGATAGTCGACCGCCAGATCCCTGATCTCCGGTGCGATGCCGATCAGACTCAGCAGTGGCGTGACATTGCGCATCAGCAGGATCGCCAACACCGAAATCCCCGATGCCAGCCACAGGGCCTGACGTGTGTCGTGGCCTATTTCCATCATCCGTTGGGCCCCGTAGTGATGCGAGACCGTGGGCCCGAGTGCCATGAGAATTCCGAGCCCACCAAGGAAGATGCCAATCCAGAGACCGGATCCGACAGCGAGTGCCGCCAGTGGCGTGGCCCCGAGGCGACCGATCATGAGAGTGTCCGCCACATTCACGCCCATGCTGAACAGATTGTTGAGGATGAGTGGCCAACCCACCAGGAACAAGGCTCGCAGGTCACGGCGAAGATCCGGAAACCGGGCAGAGACCATCAAGGCAGGCTCGGTACGGCGGCAAGCAGCGTGCGGGTATAGTCCTGCTGCGGGGCGAAAAGCACCTCCCTCGCGGGGCCTGATTCGACGATGCGCCCGCGGTGCATCACCAGTACCCGATGCGCGAGTTGTGCGACCACGCCGAGGTTATGGGTGATGAAGAGATAGGCAAGCCCCTGCTCTTTTTGTAACGCTTTGAGCAATGTGATGATCTGTGCCTGCACGGAGACATCGAGCGCACTCGTCGGTTCGTCGCACACGATCAGTCGCGGCGCGACCGCAAGCGCCCGGGCGATGCTGATCCGCTGTCGCTGCCCACCGGAAAACTCATGGGGAAAACGCGAACACCAGGCGGGATCCAATCCGACCTTTTCGAGCAAGTTCGCCACATGGGCAGTCCTTGCGCCAGGCTCGCGCAGCAGCCCTTGTGCAACCAGACCCTCCTCCACGATTTGCTGGACAGTCATGCGCGGATTCATGGACGCGAAGGGATCCTGGAAAACCACCTGCAATTCCCGACGTGCGCGCCGCAGGGACTCCGGGGGCAGGGCAAAGAGATCACGGCCCAGGAAAGCCACCCGGCCAGACTGTGCGGGCTGCAGGCGCAGCAGCGTACGACCGAGCGTGGTCTTGCCCGACCCCGACTCCCCCACTACGGCAACAGTCTCGCCCGCATGAACTTCCAGATTGGCGTCAGTCACTGCCGCAAAACTCCGTGAGCGTGACCAGCAGCGTGCCCCGCGCTGCGGAAAGTGCACATTCAGCGCGCGCACGGCCAACAACGGCTCAGGCGTGGCCGGTGGTGGAGTGGGCAGCGCCGAGGGCGTAAGCCGTGGCGACACTGCAAAGAGATGCCTTGTATAGGCATGCACCGGAGCCGAGAAAAGCGCATCCCTGCTGCCGTGCTCGACTACCCTGCCCTCTTTCATCACCACGAGACTGTCGGCCATGCGATGGGCGACCGCGAGATCATGCGTGATGAACAACATGCCCATGCCTCGCGCCCGCTGCTCCGCCTGCAGCAGGTCGAGAATCTGGGCCTGGGTCGAGACATCCAGTGCCGTGGTGGGCTCGTCAGCAATCAGGAAGTCCGGCTCGGCCGCGAGCGCGATTGCGATCATCACGCGCTGCTTCATGCCGCCGGAGAACTGATGGGGATAATCCTTGAACCGGCTTTGTGGCTCCGGAATGCCCACGGCGGCCAGGAGCTCCAGAACCCGTTCGTGCAGCAGCCTTCCGCGCAAACCGCGATGACGCATCAAGGCTTCACCCACCTGATGTCCGATACGCATCACGGGGTTCAGGGCGGCCTGTGGCTCCTGGAAAACGAAACCGATGCGGGCACCGCGAACCGAGTTCATCTCACGCTCGGACAGACGCAGCAGATCCTGCCCGTCGAGCATCACAGACCCCGCACCCACCCGAATCGCCGAAGGCAGCAAGCGTACGATGGCGAGCGCGGTCAGCGACTTGCCGCTCCCTGACTCTCCTACAAGCACGGTGGTTTCACCGTGCTTCAACGACAGACTCAAGTCGTCCACGACCTTGGTGGCGGTGGCTTGCATCTGAGCCATGAGCACGAGGTTGGAGATTTCAAGCACGGCCATGGGCTCCCGTTGCATCCGGCCCCAGGCGGGGGTCGAAGGCATCGCGCACGGTATCAGCAAAAACATTCGCGGCAAGTACGAGGCCGAACATGCCGCCCAAGGCTGAAGCGAGGCTCCACCAGATGACCGGCTCCCGTGCAAGTTCCAGGCGAGCGCCGTTGATGAGGTTGCCCCAGCTCTCGGTGCTAGGGTCGACGCCGATGTCGATATAGGTGAGCACGGCCTCAGCCAGCACCAGGCTGCTGAAATCGAGCACCGTGGTGATGACCACAAGCGGCATCAGATTGGGCAGCAGGTGCCGCCTCAGCAGTGCGCCGGAGGGGCTGCCGAGCGCCCGGGCAGACGCCACGAATTCAATTGTCCTGAGCTTCATGGTCTCCGCCCGCAGGAGACGGCACAGACTCGTCCAGCCGGTCAGGCCGAGCACGGCGCAAAGTGCCAGCAAGCGGAGATCGGCGCGCAGGGCCAGGCTGTGCAGGGCGCCAGCCTCCCGGCTGAGAAGGAGATCGAGGGACAAGGCCGCAGCTGCAATCAACAGCACACCGGGGATGGAGGACAGGGTGGTATAGAGGTACTGGATCACATCATCCACCCATCCTCCGCGGTAGCCGGCAAGTACCCCAAGCACCAGCGCAATCGGGAGCGTGATCAGCGACGCGAGCACCGCAAGCACCAGCCCCGTGCGGACACTCTTCAGGCTGAGGTACAGCACATCCTGGCCGACCTTGTCGGTGCCAAGCACATGCCAGCCATCCGCGAGGCAGCCCACGGTGGCGATGCCGAGACACAACACACCCAATGCCGCCCAGTGCCAACGCCAGGCCGGCTCCCGCCACTGCGCGATTGCGCCACGCAGAGATCTGCCCCTCAACTGGTTGATCGCCAGCGTCAGCAGGACGAGCACACCAAGCCCGATGGCGGCACCAAGCGCCATGCGCCGGACAAGATCTCGAGCAGCGTCTTCCGGGCGGGCGAGATGTCTGCCGGCGAACCGCAATGGTGGGTAATCCCGCACCCAGACGCCTGGGGCGCGCTCGAGGTTCTCACGCGCATGCGCATGGATGGCAAACGGCGAGGAGTAGGTTGTCTCCACGCCGGTCCGCAGCGGCGTCAGCAAGAGATCGAGCAGCGTCAGCGGGGACTGCTCTGCCCTCTCGATTCGCACGCTGTCCAGGACCGCCACGGCGAGATAGACGCCGAGCACCAGACAGGCGATGCCGCCCCCGGGAGAGCGCAGCACACGGGCCCAGCGCGCCCGCGCAAGAGGCTCCCGGGCCGCGCTGCGGCCGTACACCACACCGAGCGTCAGCGCGCCGAGAAAAAGCAGATCGGTGGGCAGGAGCTGAAGTCCCATGCGGTCAGTTGCCACCCAGGCGGATGCGGGGATCGGCCCAGGCATAGGCCAGATCAGTGAGCAGCAGGCCGAGGATATAAAGCAGGGAGCCTAGGAACACCATGGTCCGGACGATGGCGAAATCCTGGTTCTGGATGGCGTCGATCGTGTAGCTGCCGAGCCCGGGAATGGCGAAGAATGACTCCGTGATCAGACTGCCGAGGAACAGGCCCGGCAGGGTCACCACAATGGTGGTGATGAGTGGCAGCGCGGCATTGGGCAGCACATGCCTGAACAGGACACGCGCTTCAGACAGCCCTTTGGCACGCGCCGTGCGCACGTACTCCTGTGAGATTTCCTCGAGAAAAACCGTACGGTTCCAGCGCACCCTCGCACCCAGCCCCGCCAATACCTGGACAAGAACCGGCAACAGCAGGAATCTCAGGGCATCCCACCCCTCCGCAAAGCCCGAAATGGGCATCAGCCGCAGCATTCTCGCCAACAGGAACTGCCCTGCGATGATGAAGAACAGACTGGAGATGGCCATGGCGGCCACGCACAGCAGGGTGAGTCCGCGGTCAAGGGCACTGCCCCTCAGCAACGCGACAGCCAGACCAAGGGGCACGGCGATGAGCAATTCCAGGATCAGAACCGGCAGGGCAATGGCGAGGCTTGGCCACATGCGCTGACGAATGTCCCAGGCGATCTGTCGGCCACCATCGGAACGTCCGAAGTTGAAGGTGAAAAGCCGCAAGGATCCCGCGAAGAACAGGGTGTCGGTCACCACGGCCACCCCGCTTCGCTCGGGGTTGATGAATGCGGGCCGGTCATAGCCGTGTGCACGTTTCCAGTCTGCCACCGCGGCCGGCGCGACATGGCGCTCGCCGAGATGCCGTCGCGCCATGTCGTCGGGA
>JBDLQR010000263.1:0-6773 GCA_039800485.1 Pseudomonadota bacterium | reverse complement strand
CACGTCGCGGCTGGAGAGATCCATCCAGTCCCGGTAATTCTGCGAGTTGTACACGATGTTGGCATGCGTGTTCATCGCGCCCTTCGGCGGGCCGGTCGTGCCGGAGGTATAGGTCAGGAGCGCGACATCGCCCCCCGCATACGCCACCGGCGGCGGCTCCTTGCCGAGATGTTCCTGCAGCAGGCTCATGAGATCGGCGGTGCCGGCGCAGGCCATGCGTCGCGAATCCTTCAGCAGGGCCGGGGCAGGGCCGGACAGGAATTCAAGTTCCGAGGTCGTGAAGACTTCTGTCACCGCGCTTTTTGCCACCACTTCTGCCGCGACCTCATGGAACAGGGATTCCAGTGTCACCAGAACCTTCGCGCCGGAATCGTTGAGGATGAGCGCGACCTCCTTGTGCCGGAGCATGGGATTGACCGAGACCATGATGCCGCCGGCCTTCCACGTGCCGAGCAGGGCGATGACGAACTGCGGCACGTTCTGCAGATAGACCGCAACCCGGTCACCACGCTGGAAACCGCGCGCGAGCAACGCACAGGCGAAGGCATCGCTCAGGGCATCGATGCGGCGGGTGGTGATGGCCTCCTCAAAGTAGTAGATGAGCGTCTGCTCCGGCGCGCGCGCGGCCGCTGCCTCGAACATGGCCAGCGCATGCGGAAATTCCGGGACGATCTCCGAGGGGGTGCCGGGTCGGTACTGGGCGAGCCAGGGTTTCTGCAGATAGGGATTCATGGTGACGACGAAGGCTGGAACAGGAAGCCCCACTATACCGAATCAGGCGGCGCTTGCCGCGGCGCGATCCGGAGGCAGTGTTCAGAGGATGCGCAGACTTTGCCCCGCACCTTCAAGACGGATGTCCGCGAATCGTGCACGCGCCCGACCATGCTGAAAGGTTGCCACGCAGATCAGCCACACACGCACGATGCGAGTGGGAGGCGTACCCATCGCTGCGCTCACATCGGCGTGCACCCGCCGACTGTGGGCATGCCATTCACCCGCCTGCGGATTGCCGCGCTGCACCACAAAATGGGTTTCGCGCGCCGACCAGGCGGCGACAGGACAGGGGAAGTGGGTACCCGGCGCGAGCGCCGCACTCCAGATCCAGGTCAGGTCGCGTCCATTGTCGAATTCCGTTGCGATGGAGAAATAGTCATGGGTCTGTGGCCTGTCCTCTGCAAGCGTGCTGGGCAGGCATTCCGCGGACCAACGCCAGCACAGACGCGTTTCAGGACCGAGCGGAAAGTCGGCCGGGTGCGTGATGATTCCCTGATCGTCCTCGGCATCCAGCAGAATCTCGCGTGCGCAGGCCGCCCCGTGGACATGGGATTCACGCGCTGTGTCGTCGCGAAAGATTTCCGCCTGGCCAGTTTCCGCGAGGTACTGCCAACCCGCCGGAGGACACACGGGCGATTTGAGTCGCGCCCATTCCTCATGCAGCCAGGGATGCGCAAGCTGTGCGCACAACTGCGCAAGGCCCGCGACCACCGGGCGCTGCCATACAACGATCGCACAGCGCAGATCTCCCTGCAGTCGAGAATAGAGATCGGGCGAAGTGGCGAGCGTGCCGAAGTCATCGGCCCATAACCCCATGTAAATCCCGAGTTCCAGCTCGCCTGCCGCGTCGGCAGTGAAAGTCCCACTGTCTGCGGCCAGATTGACCGCTCGACCGCCCGGATTGATTCGGGCCCACAGGTGAAAGCGCGGTCCGCCGTGCAGAGTCGGGTTGCGCGCCGACCATCCAAGGCGGCCATCAGCGAAAAGACTGAACTGTTGGCCCTTGCTGAGCCTGAAACCCGTCGCCTGCCACGGTGGCAAATTACCCGGCAGAGTCATCAGACCTGTCTGGCCCAGCCCGTCGAATGCCGGACTTTTCAGGAGCGCGCTGTGCAGTGACGCGGGATCGTGCATGGTCTTTCCGGGGCAATGGGGTGTGCCGGAGCGAGAGGCGCGCCTAGCCCCTGCCCACGGCTTCGGCGTAGCATGACCGGCTGGTGCAGAAACTTCCAACCGCAGGTGACTCATGGCAATCCGGGCAGGCTTCGGAATCGCGAATTTCCCCTTCGACACGCCGCGCAGCTGGTTTGAATGGGTGCAACTACTCGAGCGCTACAAGGTTGACTCGGTCTGGCAGACCGATCGCCTGGTCTCCCAGGACCCCTATCTCGAGACCATCAGCGTCATGGCGACCCTGGCCGGTTGTACTGAACGCATCAAGTTCGGCATGAACGCCATCGTCGCGCCCCTGCGCGATCCCCTGGTGCTGGCCAAGCAGTGCGCCACGATCGATTTCCTCAGCAATGGCCGCCTTCTGCCGATGTTCGGTGTGGGTTATCCGAATGCGGTCGAATGGCGCACCTTGGGCGTCAGCCCGGCCGACCGCGGCGCCCGCTCGACTGAAATCTTCCAGCTCCTCAACCTGCTCTGGAGCCAGGAGTCGGTCACTTTCGAAGGGCGGTTCTACAAGTACAAGGACGCCAGCATTGCGCCGCGGCCGATCCAGCAACCCCTGCCGCTGTGGATCGGGGGCAATGCGGAGGCAGCGCTCAAGCGCACGGCGCGCCTCGGCTCCGGCTGGATCGGCGGCATCACCACCCCGGAGCAGGTCGCGCACGCCATCACCACCATCCGCAGCGAAGCCGCGGCACTCGGGCGGCATATCGATGCCGACCACTTCGGCACATCCGTCGCGTTCCGCATCGGGACCATGGATGATCCGGTCGTCAGCCAGTTCCCCTTGGTCAGGCGTGCGGGGCTTGGCGATGAGATCGATCTGCGGCCACTGCTCTGCATAGGCTCAGTGAAGGACATCATCGCGCGCATCGAACAGTACAAGGCAGCCGGGGCCTCCAAATTTGTCCTGCTGCCGATTGCCATGGGCGATCGCGATGTATTCGATCAGACCCGGCGCGCCTGTGAGGAGATTCTTCCCGTCATCGAGGATCGCAAGGCATGAGCGAGACCCTGCTGCTGGAATCCCTTGAAGAAGGGATCCTGACCCTGACCCTCAACCGGCCGGACAAGCTCAATGCCATGAGCTATGCCTTGCTGGATGCACTGGTGGCCGCACTGGCGCGCGCCGATCAGGACGATGCGGTCCGCGCCATCATCGTGACCGGAGCCGGTCGCGGATTCTGTGCCGGCACCGATCTGTCGGCAGGCAGCGAAACCTTCGATGTCTCGCGGGTCCCGCGGGATGAGCATCGGGACGTGGGCGCAAAACTCACGCTTCGCATCTTCGAGATGCGCAAGCCGGTGATTGCGGCCATCAACGGGCCGGCGACCGGTATCGGCATCACCCTGACCTTGCCGTGCGATATCCGCCTTGCCTCCACCCAGGCGCGCATGGGCTTCGTGTTCGCGCGCCGGGGCATTGCGCCGGATGCCTGCAGTTCGTGGTTTGCCCCCCGGATCGTCGGGATCAGCCAGGCTGCGGACTGGTTCATGAGCGGCCGCGTGTTCGACGCAGCGGAAGCCCTGCGTGGCGGGCTGGTGTCCGAGGTTCTGGAACCCGAACGCCTGCTGCCACGAGCCCGTGAGATTGCGCGGCAGTTCATCGATGAGAGCAGCCAGGTCTCGGTGGCGCTGGTTCGGCGCCTGCTGTGGCAGATGCTGGGGGCATCCAGCCCGCGGGACGCCCTGCTGCTGGAGTCGAAGGCACTCTGGCACATGGGGCGGGGCGCGGACTCACGCGAGGGGGTGGCGAGCTTCCTGGAAAAGCGGCCGGCCCGCTTCCCCATGACGGTGAGTCAGGATTTCCCGGACTTCCTCTAGCCCGGGACACGGGCATTATGGGGTGGATCCGGGCATAATCCGCGTTCACTCCCTCCCCGGACAGGATTCCCATGAAGCTCTCAGGCTACGCGCCGCGGACCTCCGCCGACGGCAATATCCATTTCCCCATTCTGGAATGCTGGAATCCCGTCACCAAGTGCGTGAGCATCGCCGCGGATGTCAGTGGTCGCCGGGTACTCTGCCGCATCCCCGAGTCGGTGTTGAAGAAGCGTTTCAAGGCTGCCGAGGGCGGCCCCACTGCCCAGGTTACAGCCAACCGGGCGGCCATCGAGGCGGCGGCCACCAGCGTCATTCAGCGCAAGGCCTATGCCGCAGACGGTAACGTCGACCTCAAGCTCGAAGATTTTGCCTGACGACAGCGTCTGATCTTCGGGGTGGCATTCGCCGGCCCCCCGTCAGTGCGCGCGATGGGATGAGAAAGCCATCTTGTCCAGGAATGCCATCAAGAGCGCAGAAATCACGAACGACAGATGGATGATGACGTACCACATCAACTTGTCGTTCGGGATGGAGCGCACCTCCATGAAGATTCTCAGCAGGTGAATCGACGAAATCGCCACGATTGACGCTGCAACCTTGAGCTTCAGCGTGTTCGCATCCAGCTTGCCCAGCCAATCGAGTTTGTGGGTGTTCTCGTCGAGATCAATAGCCGAGACGAAATTCTCGTAGCCGCTGAACATCACCATCACGATCAGACTGCCTACCAGCGTCATGTCGATCAGGCTCAATGCGGTCAGGACCACATCCGGTTCCGGCATCTCGAGGATATGCAGGGCGACGTGGTAGAGCTCCTGGAAGAACTTCACGCCCAGGGCCAGTACGGCAATCGACAGGCCGAGGTAAATGGGCGCAAGAATCCACCGGCTCAGGTAGAGGCTATTTTCGAGCAGGCGTTCAAAGCGGTTGGGTTCGTTGGGCATCGGACAGACCGGCGCAAGAGAGGGTCCGCATTATTCCCACGCACGCGCGGTGCCGTCCACCGGGTTGTCACAGGCTCCCGATGGAGGGCGCGGAAGAGGCTTTGAAAGACCCCTCAGTAACGCGGTGAGCGGGGACGATCCCTCGAGCCTTGGTCCTCGCGCGGACGGGCCGGATTGACCCTCAGTGGCCGCCCGTTCAAGGGTGAGCCGTCCAAGGCCTTGATGGCGGCTTCTCCTTCTGCGTGGTCGGGCATTTCCACAAACCCGAAACCCTTGGAACGATCGGTCTCCCGGTCGATCACGACCTTGACCGAACTGATGGCGCCAAAGGGTTCGAAGGCCGCGCGCAGTTCAGGTTCGCGCACGGAATAGGGCAGATTGCCCACGTAGATGTTCATCGTCATGCGTGTTCTCCGCGTGCAGTGGGCAAGTCATCAGGGTCAGCCCTCTGTCCGGCACGCCCGTCAGCAGCTGACGGCGAATCTCCCGTTCGCCTGCAAGTGCGGTGGGGTTCTTGCGCCCCGTCGCGAGCCGACTTTAGCAACGGAAGTGCAGGCTGACAACGGCACGCGCTCAGCGCGTCGGGAGGTGCTTGCGCGGTGGGCGGGCGCGGCGGGCGCCCGGCTTGCTCTGGTCGACGCGAGGAAGGCCCAGGTGCTGGGTAGTGAACCGTGCAGCGCGAGCGCCCTCTGGCCTTTGGCCGGTGCCCTTCGGCTGCCAGGCAGGTACCAGTTGATCCGGGCCACTGCCGATGAGATCACTACGGCCCATGCGCTGCAAAGCGGCGCGCAGCATCGGCCAGTTGTCTGCATCGTGGTAGCGCAGGAAGGCCTTGTGCAGGCGTCTGATCCGCAGCCCTTTCGGGATTGGGACTTCCTCGCTGGTCCGGCTCACCTTGCGCAAGGGATTCTTGCCTGAGTGATACATCGCCGTCGCGGTTGCCATGGGGGAGGGCAGGAACGCCTGCACCTGGTCCGCACGAAAGCCATGCTTCTTCAGCCACAAGGCAAGCTCCACCATGTCCTCGTCGCGGGTACCGGGGTGGGCGGCGATGAAGTAAGGAATGAGGTACTGCTCCTTGCCAGCCTCCCGCGAGTAGCGGTCAAAGAGCTGCTTGAACCGGTAGTAGGTGCCCACACCGGGCTTCATCATCTTGGAGAGCGGACCCTGTTCCGTGTGTTCGGGGGCAATCTTGAGATAGCCCCCCACGTGATGGCTTGCGAGCTCCTTCACATATTCCGGAGACTCGATGGCGAGGTCGTATCTCACGCCGGAGGCGATCAGGATTTTCTTGATGCCCGGCAGCGCGCGCGCCCTGCGGTAAAGCCTGATCAGCGGATTGTGGTCGGTATCGAGGTTGGGGCAGATCCCCGGGTACACACAGGAGGGTTTGCGGCAGGCAGCCTCGATTTCGCGGCTCTTGCAGGCGATGCGGTACATGTTTGCCGTGGGGCCGCCGAGATCCGAGATGACGCCCGTGAAGCCCGGCACCGTGTCGCGGATGGTCTCGATCTCGCGGATCACGGAATCTTCGGAACGGTTCTGGATGATGCGGCCCTCATGCTCGGTAATCGAACAGAAGGTGCATCCCCCGAAACAGCCGCGCTGGATCGGGATGGAGAAACGAATCATCTCGTAGGCAGGAATCTTCGCGCCACCGTAGGAAGGATGCGGCAGACGCTGGTACGGCAGCTCGTAGATGCCATCCATCTCTTCGGTAGTCAGGGGGATGGGGGGCGGATTGATCCAGACATCCACATCGCCGTGTCGCTGCACGAGTGCCCGGGCATTGCCCGGATTGGCCTCCAGATGCAACACCCTCGAGGCATGCGCATACAGCACGGGATCATCCCGGACCTGTTCAAAGGCCGGCAGACGCAGACAGGTCGCTGCCCGGGGCTGGCGTCGCCCTGTCTTGAGCATCTCGAGCGGCACACGGGTCTCGCCGGTGCTCTCCGGCTGCGCCGCTGCGGATGCCGGCGCTGATGTCGCCGCCGAGGGACTCATCTCGTAGGGGTCCACGGGAGGGTTGAGCGGGCCCGGGCTGTCCACGGACGTGGA
>JBDLQR010000262.1:0-14916 GCA_039800485.1 Pseudomonadota bacterium | reverse complement strand
CAGATGACGCAACTCGGAGGAACGGACTACCTGCGGGGAATACGCTGAGAGGATGGGCCACGACAGCCGGGCTGCCGTGGCCATCGGTACACCTGATCAGCGCAGTGAGGCGTTGATCTTCTCCAGCATCGCGGAACCCGGGCACAACTCGCGGGCGCCCAGTGAGTTCAATGGCTGCTCAACTGTATTCAGGTTGCGGTGAATATCAGACGGGCTGCTTTCCATGTAGAGCAGTCCGGTCACGATCTCGCCCTTGGCCTGATGGCTCTGGATGTAATTCATGGCCGAGACCTTGTCGGTGGCATCGTAGTCGGCCGCCGCCTTGTGCAGGCGGATCACCGAGCCATCGTGCTGGACCACATCCACCGCCGTGCCCGGCGCATAGTCGGTGGTGATCTCTTCCCTGCCTTCGATGAAGTCGAGGAAATTCACCGCCTCGTTATGCGCGCGAACGTAATCGTAGCTCTTGGTACTGCCGGCGTGGTTGTTGAAGGCCACGCAGGGACTGATCACATCGATGAAGGCCGAGCCCTGGTGGCGGAGCGCCGCGCGAATGAGCGGCACCAGCTGACCTTTGTCCCCCGAGAAGCCGCGCGCGACAAACGTCGCACCCATGAGCAGGGCGAGCGAGACGGTGTCCAGCGGGGCATCCATGTTGGCCACCCCTTTCTTGGAAGCGGAGCCCTTGTCTGCGGTGGCTGAGAACTGGCCCTTGGTGAGACCGTACACGCCGTTGTTCTCGCAGATGTAGGTCATGTTCACGCCACGCCGCATGAGATGCGCGAATTGGCCGAGGCCGATGGAGGCCGAATCGCCGTCTCCCGAAATGCCCAGATAGAGCAGGCTGCGATTGGCAAGGTTGGCGCCGGTGAGCACCGAGGGCATGCGCCCATGCACGGTGTTGAAACCGTGTGAGTTGCCAAGGAAGTAATCCGGGGTCTTGCTGGAACAGCCGATCCCGGAAAGCTTGGCTACCCGATGCGGTTCGATGTCCTCTTCCCAGCACGCCTGGATGATGGCGGCGGAGATCGAATCGTGGCCGCACCCTGCGCAGAGCGTGGAAATCCTGCCCTCGTAATCACGCCGGGTGAAACCCCGCGCATTGGTGGGCATGGAGGGGTGGTGGAGCTTGGGTTTGGCGAGATAGGTCATGTCAGGCCACCTTTCCGGAAATCTGCCCCAGGTGCAGGGCCTTGATCAGCTCGGCGATCGCCTTGGTGATGAAGCGGGCCGTGATGGGCGTGCCGTCGTAATGCAGGATGGGGATCACGCGGGCGGGATCCACTTCCAATTCGTTCATCAGCATGGTCCGCAACTGGCCGTCGCGATTCTGCTCGACCACGAAAACACGCTCGTGATCCATGATGAAATCGAGTACCGAGTCGGGGAAGGGGAATGCCCGCACGCGCAGGAGATCCACCGCCATGCCCTGGGCCTCCAGCTCGCCCACGGATTCCGCCATAGACGGACTCGTGGAGCCGTAGTAGATGACCCCGGTACGCGCGGGCTTGCCCGCCTTGCGCAGCACCGGCTGCGGCACCAGGCTCTTGGCCGTCTGCCACTTCTGCTGCAGGCGGTGCATGTTGTAGAGGTAATCCGGCCCTTGCTCGGAATAGGTGGCGCGCGCGTTCTTGGTGGTGCCACGGGTGAAATAGCCACCGAGCGTCGGATGCGTGCCCGGATAGGTGCGATAGGGAATGCCATCGCCGTCCACGTCCAGATAGCGACCGAAATCGCGGCCTTCGTCCAGCATCTCGCGCGTCATGACCTTGCCGCGGTCGTAGTTGCGGCTGTCATCCCATTCGAGCGGCTCGCACAGGCGTTGATTCATGCCGATGTCGAGGTCCGTCATGAGGAAGACCGGGGTTTGCAGGCGGTCGGCCAGATCAAGCGCGGCCGCGGCCTGCTCGAAGCATTCCTTGGGATCCTCCGGGAACAGCAGGATGTGCTTGGTATCGCCGTGTGAGGCATAGGCCGAAGAAATGAGATCGGCCTGCTGGGTGCGGGTCGGCATGCCAGTGGAGGGGCCGCCGCGTTGCACGTTGATGATGGTGGCCGGAATCTCTGCAAAGTATGCAAGCCCCAGGAATTCCGTCATGAGCGAGACGCCCGGACCGGAGGTCGCGGTGAAGGCACGTGCGCCGTTCCAGCCCGCGCCCACCACCATGCCGATCGAGGCGATTTCGTCTTCCGCCTGAACAATGGCAAAACGGTTCTGCTGGGTTTCCGGATCAACGCGGAACTTCTGGCAATGGCGCTGGAAGGCTTCTGCCACCGACGACGAAGGCGTGATGGGATACCACGCGCACACTGTGGCGCCACCATAGACCGCGCCCAGGGCGGCTGCGTTGTTGCCTTCGATGAAGATACGGTTGCCGACATTGTCGGCACGTGTCACCCGCAGACCAATCGGGTGCTGCAGGTTTTCCAGCGCATAGGTGCGGCCGATGCGGAGCGCGTTCACGTTCGGGGCGAGGAGCTTCTCCTTGCCCTTGTACTGCTCGCCGATGAGCTGGACGATGGGCTCTTCCTCGATTTCGAGCAGGATGGAGAGCGCACCGATATAGATGATGTTCTTGAACAGCTGGCGCTGACGGGGATCGTCGTAGGTACTGTTGCAGAGCGTGGTCAGCGGCATGCCGATGACGGTGATGTCCTCGCGGAACTTCGAAGCCGGCAGAGGCTTGGAGTTGTCGTAGAACAGGTAGCCGCCGGGCTCTATCTCCTTGACGTCGTTGTCCCAGGTCTGCGGATTCATGGCCACCATGAGATCGACGCCGCCCCTGCGCCCCAGCCAGCCCTTCTCGGTCACCCGGACCTCATACCAGGTAGGCAGGCCCTGGATATTGGAGGGAAAGATGTTGCGCGGGCTGACCGGCACGCCCATGCGCAGGATCGACTTGGCGAACATCTCGTTCGCCGACGCAGAGCCGGAACCGTTGACGTTGGCGAATTTGACAACGAAATCGTTGACGGCGGTGATCGGCTTCAAGCGGCATTCCTCCGCGTAGTGGGGGTGCGGCAGGCCGGACCCGCGTGTGCCATTTCCAGCAGGAACTTCTGCATGTCCCAGGCGCCTGTGGGGCAGCGCTCGGCGCACAGGCCGCAATGCAGGCAGACGTCCTCATCCTTCACCATCACGCGCCCGGTCTTCAGCCCATCGGCCACGTAGAGGTCCTGACTGGTGTTGAGGGCCGGGGCAATGAGGCGCTGGCGCAGTTCGCCCTCCTCGCCGTCAGCGGTGAAGCTGATGCAGTCCATCGGGCAGATATCGACGCAACCATCGCATTCGATGCACAACGGGGCCTTGAACACGGTCTGTACATCGCAGTTGAGGCAGCGCTGGGTTTCGGCCCAGGCAGTCTTCTGGTCGAAGCCGAGTTCCACCTCGACCTTGATGCTCTTCAGCGTCTTCTCGGCGGCAGCCCAGGGCACGACGTGTCGCATCTCGCTGGAGATGTCGTTGTCGTAGCTCCACTCGTGGATGCCCATCTTCTGCGACACCAGGTTCACATGCGGAGCAGGGCGCTCCGTGAGGTTTTCTTCGTTCAGGTACTTGTCGATGGAGATGGCCGCATCATGGCCATGCGCCACCGCCCAGATGATGTTTTTGGGCCCGAAGGCTGCGTCCCCACCGAAGAACACCTTGGGTACGGTCGACTGGAAGGTCTTCTCATCCAGCGTGGGCAGGCCCCACTGGTCGAATTCCAGGCCCAGGTCGCGCTCGATCCAGGGAAAGGAATTTTCCTGGCCGACTGCGATCAGCACCTCATCACACGGGAAGAGGACGTCAGGTTCGCCGGTAGGCACAAGCTGGCGACGACCCTTGGCGTCGTACTCTGCGCGCACCACCTCGAAGGTCATGCCGGTCAGGCGACCATTCTCATGCTCGAAGGTCTTGGGTACGTGATAGTTGATGATCGGAATGCCTTCATGCTGGGCATCTTCCTTTTCCCAGGGCGAGGCTTTCATCTCCTCGAAGCCGGAACGCACGATGACTTTCACGTCATCGCCGCCCAGGCGTCGGGCCGAGCGACAGCAGTCCATCGCCGTGTTGCCGCCCCCGAGCACGATGACGCGCTTGCCGACCTTCTCGATATGCCCGAAGGACACCGAAGCCAGCCAGTCGATACCGATATGAATCTGGCCTGCGGATTCCTGTCTGCCGGGCAGATCCAGATCACGCCCGCGTGGTGCACCGCAACCAACGAAGACCGCATCCCAGCCCTCGTTCAACAGGGACTTGAGGGAGTCGATGCGCCGGTTGCCCACGAACTCCACGCCGGAATCCACGATATAGCCGACTTCTTCGTCGATGACTTCTTCCGGCAGCCGGAAGCGTGGCACCTGGGTGCGCATGAAGCCGCCGGCTTTGGGATCCTGATCGAACACCGTGATGTGGTAGCCCAGCGGGGCAAGATCGCGTGCCACGGTGAGTGAGGCGGGACCACCGCCCACACAGGCGATACGCTTGCCATTCTTCTTCGCCGGTGGGGCCGGCATACGAGCAGAAACATCGCCCTTGTTGTCTGCTGCAACGCGTTTGAGGCGGCAGATGGCGACTGGTTCCGGCTTGTCTGTATTCTCCTCCTCCACACGACCGCGGCGGCATGCAGGCTCGCACGGTCGGTCGCAGGTCCTGCCGAGAATGCCCGGGAAGACATTCGAGTACCAGTTGACCATGTAGGCATCCGCATAGCGGCCTGCAGCGATCAATCTGATGTATTCGGGGACTGGAGTGTGGGCCGGACAAGCCCATTGGCAATCGACCACCTTGTGAAAGTAGTCTGGATTTCGGATGTCTGTAGTGCGCAAAGCCTCTTTCCTCAACAGGCTTGAAAACAGGGCCTTTTCACGGGCGTCGAGAAGTGTACTGCGGCCATTCGAACTAAAAAAGCTCCGGATTCACAACAGGGTCAGCGGATGATTAGACTGACCATACGGCACCGTCCGGAATGATGCACCTGCACAAAACCCCTTCAAAAGGAGGCGATATGGCCCTGGACAGGATTCAGACCACCACCGGCATTGCGCGCCCGGATGAACTTGGCCGCACCTTGATCCACGAGCATGTGCTGGTTGGATATCCGGGGTGGGAACTTGATGCAAAAGCGCCGAGGTTCAAGCGTGCGGAGGGCATGGCGCGGGCCGTCGATCAGATGCACGAGCTGCAGTCCTTCGGTGTGAAGACCTTCGTCGATCCCTGTCCGATGGATCTGGGACGCGATCCTGAGTTTCTGGCCGAGCTTTCGCAGAAATCAGGCATGAACATCGTGTGCACCACAGGGGCTTACTTCGAAGCCGAGGGCAACACCTACATGTTCCGGCAGATGTCGGTGGAGGATGTGACTGAAATTTACGTCAAGGAGATCGAGGACGGCATCGGCGAGACCGGCATCAAGCCCGGCGCGATCAAGATAGCGACCGGCGCGCCCACCGTGTCGGCGTATGAACGAAAGATGGTGACCGCCGCGAGCCGCGCTTCCAGGCTGACCGGTGTACCGCTCATCTCGCATACCCAGGATGGTTGTTGCGGTCACGATCAGATCGATATCGTGACCGGCGAGGGTGTGGATGCCTCGCGTCTGGTAGTGGGGCACAGCGATGGCGCCGATGATCCCGAATACCATCGCAGCCTTGCCGAACGCGGCGCCTTCGTAGGCTTCGATCGCTTTGGTATTTCGCTGTTCCAACCGGACGAAGTCCGTATCACCAACATCCTGAAGCTCATCGAGGCCGGACATCTGGAGCGAATCCTGGTCTCGCATGACTCCATCGTGTGCTGGCTGGGCCGGCCACTGCCTTATGCGCAACGCTTCGAGGACTTGCTGGCAGCTTTGCCGAACTGGCGTGCGACGCACATCTTCAAGGAGATCATCCCGCAGTTGAAGGCACGTGGTCTGACCGATGCCCAGGTGGAACAGATCCTGGTCGGCAACCCGCGACGCCTGTTCAGCCCGGGGCACGCCGCTGCCTGAGCAACGCGCACTCGCGCCTTCTGCACAGTCCTTGATGGGGTGCAGAAGGCCATGATCCTGGACGAGTGCCTGGACCTGGCTGCAGCCTGCGTCGCGCGCCTTGGCCCGCGCCGCATCGTGCAGGCCTGGGTGCCCGAGCCGCATCCTGATCCAGCGCGCGATGCGGAGTTCGGCCTGCTCACGCTGGAGGATGGCAGTGCAGGGCTCTACTACGCATGGCTCGGTGGCGCCCAGCAGCACATGGCGAACCGGTTTCCCACCGACATGCTCGCAGGGCGTGATGCGCTGGAACTCGCCATGACCTTTCGCCACGGCGACGATGCGGCGCGGTCGCTGGCCGTGGCAGCACTCAATGCCCTGACGGCGAGCTTCTGGCGTGCCGTGGCCTACGTGCCGCCACCCGCGACGGACTCTTTCGGGCTGTGTCTCAAGCCCGCGGGCAGGCTCGGCATGGTGGGGAATTTCCCGTCGCTGGTCCGCCAGGCGAGAGCGCTGGGGATCGCGGTCACGGTGCTGGAGCGCAAGGCTCACATGGTGATCCGCGAGCCGGGACTTGAGATCACGCTGGACCCGACAGCGCTAGCCGGCTGCGATCAGATCCTCTGCACGGCGGCGACCCTTCTCAACGATACGCTGGACGAGGTGCTGGGCTTTTGCACGCCCGGCGCGGAAGTGGCCGTGGTGGGACCAACTGCAGGCGTCCTGCCCGAGCCTTTGTTCGCACGGGGTGTGGCAGTGGTGGGGGGCACACTGATCAAGGATGCAGCGGAAGCTGCTCGGCGCCTGGCTGCTGGCCAGAAGCTGGGGGACACGGGCTATCGCTATCGGCTGACCCGAGACCCGCACGTCCAACGCGAGTCAGACCGGATGCCGGGGGATTATCCCGGCACCCGTGTGCTTTGCCTCTCCTGAGGAACGCGAAGCTCAGGCGACTGCAGCGACCCGCCGTTCGAGCAGGAACTGCGTGATGAGCGTCGCGAGCCGCCCGGGTTGTTCCATCTCGGGTACGTGACCCACTCCGCTCAGTGAGGTGAGCTCGGCGTGCTGGATCGCGCGCTGCCACGCGGGTCCATGGGCAGAGGGCACCACGCGATCCTTGTCGCAGGTGACAACGAGGGTGGGTGCCTTGATGCGTGGCAGACGCTTGCTGATGCCGGTATCCGGAATCGGCCACAGGAATTTCGCACTTGCCCGCAAATCCAGCAGTTCGCTCACGTGGGCATCGACCTTGTCGCGACCTTCGAATACATGCTTCTTGCGCTGCTCCGGTGAGGTGAAAAGCAGCTCCGAGGGCATGCCGGGATGGACCGCGAAGGGATCCTCACCCTGGGCCTCCTCCAGCCAGAGCCCCACCGGGTTGACGAGCACCAGCCGGTCCACCCGCTGGGGCGCGATGGCAGCAAGCTCTGCGGCCATCCAGGCACCGATGCTCGTGCCAGCCACATGCACGCGTTCGAGGCCCAGATCATCGAGGACATCAAGGGTATGCAGAGTGAGATCGAGTGGCCCCTGATCCATGAGAGTGAGATCATCCTTGGCCGGACCCCAACCCGGGGCACAGGGCGCAATGACGTCAAAAGACTCCGCAAGACGCGCGAACGCGTCATCAAGGCTCGTCAGCCCCAGCATGCCATGCAGGTAAAGCAGCGGGGCACCGCGTCCAGCGCGCGCGTAGTGCACAGTCAGGCCACCCACGGTGGTCACAAGTTGCTGCAGTTCCATCAGCGACCTCCCGAGGCCACCTGCAGAGCAGGGCGCGTGTCTTCAAGGGCGGTGAAGGCGCCGCGGCTCGGGTCGCGCGGCACAGTGCGCTCCTCCTTGGCCATGGGCTTGGGTGACCAGTGATCCGTGTATTCGCCCCAGATGTTCCTCACCTTGGGAATGACACGCGTGGCAAAGAGCTCACTGGAATAGCGGCACAACTCGGTGGGCATGTCGCCAAAGTGCAGCAGGCACACGAGGTGCCCACACTTGAGGCCGCGCGCCAGCTTTTCCATCTGCTCGATGACGCTGTCCACGCCACCGGCAACGATGTAGCCGCGCTCGACCATCTCCTCCCAGCTGAGTGCTGCCGCCTGGTTGAGGGCTGAGGATTGCCCGGCCATCTGCGTGGTGAGTCCGGCGCGGATGGTGGCTTCCGTGCGGTAGCCCGGAGCATCGGCAAATCCGGGGTAGACATGCAGGCAGCGGGAGAAGAAGTACCGTGCATGCTTTTCATAGAGACGCTTGGCTTCCGCATCCGTTTCCGCCACGCAGATCTGCTGGGCGAAGGCGCCTTGGTAGGGGTTGAACTCGAGGCCCGACTTTTCCATGTGCTGCCAGAATCCCTCCATGAGCTGCGCACCACGCACATAGCCCTGGAAGGAGAGATAGCTGTAGTTGTAGTTGTTCCTTGCGCAGAAATCCCAGGTTTCAACGGATCCTCCGCCAGGTATCCAGATGGGTGGCGGGGTCTGGATGGGGCGCGGCCACAGGTTCACATAGCGCAGCTTGTAGTGCTTGCCATTCCACGGAAAGACATCCGGGTCAGCCCACGCGCGTTTCACCAGATCGTGAGCCTCGTAGTACTTCTCACGCAAGGTCGCGGGGTTCACACCGCATGCGTAGTTGTCGTCCATCGAAGTGCCGACCGGAAAACCGGCGATCAGGCGGCCGCCGGACATGCAATCGATCATCGCCATTTCTTCGGCGACGCGCGTGGGTGGGTCATACAGCGCGAGTGACTGCCCGAGCAACAGGATGGAAGCATCACGCGTGCGTCGGGAAAGCGTGGCCGCCATGATCTGCGGCGAGGGCATCAGGCCATAGGCGTTCTGGTGGTGCTCATTGACGCCGATGCCGTCATAGCCGAGTTCTTCGGCAAATTCGAGCAGATCGAGATAGTCGTTGTAGACCTTGTTCGCCTTGCGGGCATCGAACAGTCTGGAATCGACATCTACCCACACACTGCGGTGACGGCTGGTGAAGTCATCCGGCAGGTATGGCCAAGGCATCAGGTTGAACCAGTGGAATTTCATCGCTCCTCCTCTCGGGCCGCGACACGCGGCCACATAGCCTAGCGATGAAAACTGTCACGCCGACTTGACGCAGGTCAAGCCGGCGAATGCCTTCTGCAGCGCAGCGCGAATGCCGTTTGGATGCCGCGGTGCGTCAAAAAGTGTAGCGCGCGGTCACCCCACCATAGACGTTCTGATCCGGTGCCGGCTCGAAGTAGCGATCACCCGTGGCATTGAGCACCACGTTCTGGTTATAGCGGGCATCAAAGAGGTTGTTGATGCCGAAAACCGGGGAAAGCGTCCACGCACCCAGGTCGACCGGCCGACCGAAGCGCAGGTTGGCCACCTGATAGGAATCATTGAATGTCGAGTTCGCGTTGTTGGCGAAGATTTCATCCACGTGCAGCAGGTCAACAGTGGCGAAGAAACCCGACGAGTGTGTCCAGGCAATTTCACCGAAGAACTGGTGCTCTGGCTGACCGGGCAGCCGGTTGCCTTCATCGGCCGGCGAGAGCAGGAACTGATCGAAAGTGAAATCGGCGTAGGTGTAGGCCACCGTCACATTCAGGCCGGTCATGATCTCGTAGCGCAGGCTGGCCTCGGTTCCGATGCGATCAGTATCGGCGTTCTGGAAGAACGTCCGTCCTCCGTTGTTGGTGACGTTGACAATCTCGTCCTGCACATCGGTGAAATAGAGTGCGAAGTCATACACAAGCCGGGCTGCCACTTCGCCCTTCACACCCACCTCATAGCTGCGGGCGTGCTGGGCAGACACATCGCCGAAGCCACCCAGAGTGCCTCCACGGGACACATTGGCGAGTTCAGTGAAGCTGGGGGTTTCGAAGGATGACCCGTAGTTCGCGTAGAGATTCAGTGCACGCCAGGGACTGTAGACCAGGCCCACCATGGGGTTGAATTCGTCGTAGTCGAGTTCGTCCGATTGATCCCCATTGCTCAAGAAACGATCCGACACCTGCAGGGTGACCGAGTCGTAGCGTCCTCCGAGAATGAAGTCCACCTGCTCGGTGAGGCTGAACTCATTCTGGAAATAGAAGCCTCGGGTATCGGCCTGTTCGAGCTGGTCGAAGCTGAGGTCGCCCTGGCGGCCGTCAAGATTGAGGAAACGTTGCCGGTCGTCTTCCTGGGCGTCGATGTCGAAGCCTATTGTGAGGCGATTGGCGTGCCCCAGCAGATCTGCGTCATAAGAGTACTGTGCGCCGCCACCCAGCACGAAGCGATCAAAGGCCACGATGCCATCCGCCGCAGCGAACGGGACACCGATGGCGAGATTGTTGGAGAAGTCCCGCCAGATGTAATAGTTGCGCAGTTGCAGGTGATGGTGCTCGCCAAAATCGCGCGTATAGAGAAACCCTGTCTTCTGCTGCTCCAGCGCCTCGCCCGCGTCAAAACGCAGATTGTTGGCGGCTGCGGCCTTGCGGTTCGCCGGCACCTGCGCTGCGGTCAGACCACCGGGATCATCCGCCTCGGGCGAGTCGACGGCGTTCACCACAGCGGTGAGTTCTGACCCATCCAGGAAGGTGTAGCGGAACTTGCTGTTCAGCATCGAGTGCTCCACCTCGGAGTGCTGACGGTAGCCATCCATGGCGAGGTGTGAGGCGTTGACGAGGTAATTGAGATTGCCGACCTGTCCCCCGGACTTCACGTGATAACGGCTGAAGTCATATTCGCCGAGACTGATGCCGGTCTCGGCAAAGGGCCGGTCGGGGCCATCCTCGGTGTAGATGTTGATCACGCCGCCCGCAGCGGTGCCATACATTGCCGCAGCGGGGCCGCGCAGGACTTCGACCCGGCTGGCAGAAGTGAGATCGATGTCATCCACGCCACCCTGTCCATCCGGCAAGGTGGACGGAATGCCGTCGACATAGATCTTGATCCCCCGGATGCCGAACTGGGCCCGCGAGCCAAAACCGCGCAGAGATACGCGCAAGTCCTGGGCAAAGTTGTAGCGGTTCTGGAAGAACGCACCGGGTACGCGATTGAGTGCCTCGTCGAGGCCAAGATTCTGGCGGCCCAAGCGCAAGGCGTCTCCCTCGACCACTGATATCGCCATGGGTGTGCGCAGGGCATCACGCTCCACGCGCGTGGCGGTCACCATGTACTCTTCATCCGCAGCCTGGGTGACGGCGGGCAGGCAGACTGCAAGGACAATCGGAAGAGGGCGCAAAAGACTCATCTTGGACAGCTCCGCATCGGGGTGGCGCATTCTAAGGGAAATGCTGCTTGCAGGCCGCCTCCGTCTCGTTAAGCTTGGCCGCCCGCACCGGGTGCTGGAGATGTCCATGAACATTCACTCTCGAGTCTGCTTTCCTGTCCTGCGTCTCACTGTCCTGACGCTCGCCCTTGCGGCCTGCGCAGCGCCCGTGCTGATGATGTCTCCGCAGGGCCAGGTGATGTGGGCCCTGCTGAAGCCGCTGGTCGGGCTCGACCCGAACACGGTCAATCTGTGGGACCAACCGATGTTCAAATCCCGCATGAGTTTCCTGCTGGGGGATCGCTATGAGCCGGCCATGCGCCTCCTGCGTACCGCCAACCAGTTGCAGCAGGAGGGGCCGCTGTTCTTCATCGTGTCCCGTTCACCGATTCCGGAAGTGGCGCAGGGCGCTGGCCTCGTCTGGAATGCGGAAACCAACCAGATGGCCGCGCTGCTGGCGAAAGGGGAAGTGGCAGAAGTGTTTGCGGAGTATGTGAAGGAGACCGTGGTGGCGACCGGCACCGAGGCAGCCGCTGCTGCCGCACCCGGAATCATTCCCCCCACGTGGCCGGCCGCAATGCAGCCCTGGCTTGCTGCCGCGGCAGAGGTGAAGCAGATGTCGGACCCGGCAACGCCGCGCTAGGCGAGGCCGGCCTTCACGAACTGCAGGACAGCATGGAGCAGCCGGCACGCTGGCGCGCCCAATCCGGGCGCTTCTCTGCCAGGTGCGCACGCCCGGCTTGCTCCTGGCAGGGGCTGCGCAGGGTTTCCAGCAATTCCAGGATGAGCCCGGGATCACCGGCCTCGGCCTTGTCTATGGCCAGTTGCGCCAGGTAATTGCGCAGCACATAAAGCGGGTTGACCTGATTCATGCGCGCCTGTCTTGCGGCAGCAGGCTCACCTTCCTGTTCTACTCGCGCGAGATAGCTGTCCACCCAGGCGAGAATGCGCGCACGCATGTCTGCCGTGACACCCTCCGGCGTGTAGTAGGCCGGGAGGAGTGCTGCCCAGCGAGCCTCGACCGGTGAGGCGCTGGCCACCCGTGGATCCGCAAGGCAGCGGAAGAACAGCGTCATGTCCGTTTCCGTCAGCTGCATGACCTCGAACAACGCATCGCACAGCGGCTGGTCGCGCGCGGCATCGAAAGCAGTCAGTCCGAGCTTGGCGGCGAGCATTTCCTGCCAGGTCTGCTCATAGGTCTCGGGATAGACCGACAACGCCGCCTCGAGGCTCGGCACGTCCTCCACCAGTGGATAAATCGCATTGGCAAGCTGGACCAGATTCCACATGCCGACTTGCGGCTGAGTGCCGTAGCGATAGCGCCGCCGCTCACCGTCGGTGGTGTTCGGTGTCCAGTCCGGGTTGTAGTCCTCGAGCCAGCCGTAGGGGCCGTAGTCGATGGTGAGACCGAGGATGGACATGTTGTCGGTGTTCATCACTCCGTGGACGAAACCCACCCGCATCCAGTGCGCCATCAGCACGGCTGTCCGGCGCGACACTTCGCGCAGCCAGGCGAGACGAGTCTCGGTGCCTGGGGGACCCAGTTCAGGGAAGTCCGTGGCTATGGTGTAGTCGACGAGTGCGCCCAGCAGGCGCACATCGCCGCGCGCAGCCAGAAGTTCGAAGTTGCCGAAGCGCGTGAAGCTCGGTGCGACCCGGCACACGATGGCGCCCGGTTCAGGACGTGGATTGCCACTGTAGAACATGTCGCGCACGACTTCTTCACCCGTGGTGACGAGCGACAGCGCGCGGGTCGTGGGCACTCCCAGGTGATGCATCGCCTCGCTGCAGAGGAATTCGCGCACCGAGGAGCGCAGCACCGCCAGGCCATCCGCCGTTCGGGAATAAGGTGTGGGGCCCGCGCCCTTCAGCTGCAGGAGCTGTCGCCCATGATGACGAGTCATCAACTCGCCAAGGATGATGGCGCGACCATCGCCCAGTTGCCCCGCCCAGTGTCCGAACTGATGGCCGCCATAACACATGGCGAAAGGCTCCATCCCCGGCAGCAGCTCGCAGCCACCGAAGACACGGGCAAACGCTGCGGAGCCCACGAACTCGGGCGTGAAATCCAGCATCTGCGCAACTTCGGCAGACACAGCAACGGTGCGCGGAGCACGCACCGGCGTCGGCATCACGCGTGAATAGCAGGCATTGGTCACCTGACGGCGGAAATTCCCGGTTTCCGGATCTCCGGGCAGTTCGCGCGTGAAACGATTGTCGAACCGGGCGGGGTCTATCATGGTGCCTGTTGCGCCTTTTGCGAGGAGGCATGACGCGTGAGGAACCGCTCCAGGGCCTCTGCCGGCAGATCGCCGGAATGTACGCCTGCCAGTTCACGCTCGGGATTGAACACCAGATAGGTGGGGGTTCCCGTGAACTCCTCGCCCGTTGCAGCCTTGAATGCCACGGCCATGGCCTCGGGTTCGGCCATCACGGTGGGAAAACTGAAGGGTTTGCCGGCCATGAATGTCTGCACCTTGTCCCGTTCTGCCTCACCGTCTATCGCAATCCCGAGCACCTCGGCGTTCTGCCCGGTGTGGCGCGTGTGGAAGGCCGAGAGCTTGGGATACTCCTGCTTGCACACCCCGCAATAAGTGGTCCAGATGAACACGTAGGTGAAATGCCCTCCGGCAATCTCTGCGGCCAGCGTGGACTTCCGGCCGTCGAGGTGCCGGACCTCAAGTCCGCCCGCAGAGGCAACCGGAAGCACTGCAAACAGCAGAAAGAACATCAACACGTGCGCGACGCGCATAAGGGTCATGGCGGATTTCCTGTCGTGAGTGCGGGATGGACCTTGTGACGTTCGGTGGGTTCAGGTGTGCAAGGCACGCCGCAGGGCTGCGGCCGCTTCATCGAGCGCCAGACGTCCGGCGTCCACCTTGCCTCCCATGCGTGCAAAGCCATGAATCATTCCGGGATGACAGCGGTACTCAACGCCAACACCCGCGGCTTCGAGCGTCTCTGCATAGGCCTTGCCTTCATCCCGCAGGGGATCGTACTCCGCCGTTTGTATGAGCGCGGGCGGTAGCCCTCGGTGATCCACTGCACGCTGGGGTGAGAGGCGCCAGTCGGCCCAGCTGCCGCGTGGGCCGGCATACCACTCACACATGCGGTGATAGGCCGGTACGGTGAGCAGGTAGCCGGTGGCGTTGTCCCTGATCGAGTCATTCTCGGCGAGCAGGTCGCAGACGGGATAAATCAGCAGTTGGAACGCAGGCAGTGGCAGACCTGCATCCCGCAGCGCCAGACAAACGCTGGCTGCCAGTTGCCCGCCTGCGGAATCACCCCCCACCGCCAGGCGGCGTCGGTCGATGCCGAGCGCCGTGGCGGCCTCGCGCACAGCTCCCATCACAGCCAGACAATCCTCGAAGGCGGCCGGAAAGGCATGTTCCGGCGCGAGCCGATAGTCCACCGCCAACACGGCCACGCCCGCCTTCACGCACAGGTGACGACACAGATGGTCATGACTGTTGAGGGAGCCGACGACCCAGCCACCGCCATGGAAAAAAATCAGCGCAGGTAGAGGGGCCTCTGCCTGCGGTGGCGAGTACACGCGTACCGCGAGATCACCCGCGGGTCCGGGCAGGATGGTGTCCCGTGCGACGACTGGACCGGGGTCATAGGCAAAGCCTGCGGTACCAGCCTCGTAACCGGCGCGGATCGTGAGAGGGTCCGTGCCGCCGAAAGGGGCGCTGCCGGCCTGCGCGGCGGCGATGATGGCGGCGCACTG
>JBDLQR010000261.1:0-2911 GCA_039800485.1 Pseudomonadota bacterium | reverse complement strand
TCAAGAACGGCACGGTCGTCGATGGCACTGGCGCGCCGCGCCAGCAGGCCGATATCGGCGTGAAGGACGGCATCATCGTTGATGTCGGCAAAGTCTCCGGATCCGCGGCCAGAACCATCGATGCCTCGGATCTCATCGTGGCGCCGGGCTTTGTCGACCCCCACACCCATTACGACGCGCAGATCTGCTGGGACGACATCACCACACCGTCCTGCTGGCACGGTGTAACTACAGTCGTGATGGGCAACTGCGGTGTGGGCATCGCGCCCTGCCGGCCCGAGACGCGCGAAATCGCGGCCTGGGACCTGGTGAATGTCGAAGCCATCCCTTTCGATGTACTGAGCAAAGGCGTGACCTGGGACTGGGAGACCTTCCCGCAATACATGGACGCCGCAGAACGCCGCGGCTCCGGCCTCAATCTCGGATTTCTCGCCGCGCTCACGCCCTTCCGCCATTACGTGCTGGGCGAAGAGTCCATGGAGCGCGCTGCCACGGCGGAGGAAACCGCAAAAATCAGCGGGCTGCTGCGCGAGGCGATGGAAGCCGGTGCGATGGGTTTCACATCAACCTTCGCGGGACAGCACATCGGTTATCAAGGCCGACCGCTGGCCTGTCGCCTGGCCAGTGATGCCGAGCTCAAGTCGTATTCCAATGTCCTGCGTGATCTTGGCCGGGGGGCGATCGAAATCGCGCTGACCAATGAAGTCTCGGTGCTTGATCCGCGCGAATACGAACTGCTCGACATGCTGCTCACCGAAAGTGGCCGGCCCGTGACCTGGCTCGCCCTGCTCAACCGCGAGGACAATCCGGAGGCGCCCCAGCGCACCTTGCGCGAGGCGGCTGATCTCCTCAAGCGCGGCGCACTCCCGCAGGTGACCTGTCGGCCCATGATGACGCAGATCGATCTGCGCAAGCCTTTCCTTTTTGCCAACATGCCCTGCTGGAACCCGGCTTTCAACCGCCCGCCGGAAGAGCAGGCGCAGCTCTACCGCGATCAGAAATTCCGCGATGCTTTCCGCGAGGCACTCAAGGTGCCGAAGATCTTCACCGGGGACTGGTCGCGCGCCATCATCCACGAAGTGGCCAATCCGGCGCTGCAGCCCTTGCTGGGGCGGAATGTGGAGTCCGTGGCCCGCGAGCGTGGCAAGGATCCCATGGACACGTTCCTGGACCTGGCGCTGGAGGACAATCTCGAGATGCAGTTCACCTATGAGCTGTTCAACTCGGATGAGAGCCGCATTCCGGAGCTGATCAAGGATCCGCGCACGATCATCGGCCTGTCTGATGGCGGTGCGCATGTGGACATGTTCTGCGACGCCGGCTACTGCACCTATCTGCTCGGCACCTGGGTGCGGGATCGCGAAGTCATGAGTCTGGAACATGCGGTCAAGCGCATCACGACCGAGCCTGCAGCGCTCTTCGGCATCCGGAATCGTGGGCGCATCGCCCCCGGGCTTGCTGCGGACTTCGCCATCTTCGATCTGGCACGGGTGGGCTCCGGCAAGCGGGGCGAGATGCGTAATGACCTGCCGGGCGGCGGACGCCGCCTGGTGGTGCCGGCGCGGGGCATCGAATATACCATCGTCAACGGCACACCTCTGTTCGAGGCGGGCCGGGACACGGGTGCCCGTCCCGGCCAGGTACTGCGCTCAGGGCGTGCCTGAGCCAGTCTGATCGCGGCCGCGGGCCAGGATGCCCGCGCGGCGCGCGGCCACTGCGGCCGGGTCGACGGCTGCATTCTGGCGCAGGGCGACTTCGGCCTCGAGCTGCATGGCTGCGCTGAAGGTCATGCCATAGCCTTCATCAATCAGCCGCTTGTAGGTCACGAGCATCGACGGCTCCAGACTCAGCATGTCGCGGGCGAGCTGCTGGCAAGTCGGCAGTAATGCCTCGGCCTCCACCACGCGATTCACGAGACCCCAGCGCTCCGCGGTGGCGGCATCCACGAAATTCCCGGTCAGGCTCATCTCCTTGGCGCGGTTCACGCCGATGAGGCGGGAGAGCCGCTGGCTGAGACCCCAGGCCGGGTGCACACCCACACGGCCGTGCGTATCCGCAAAGCGCGCCGTGGGCGAGGCAATCAGCACATCACAGGCGAGCGCCAGTTCAAAACCGCCGGTGATGGCCACGCCATTGATGGCGCCGATGATGGGGCCGGGGAAAGCCGCCATCGCACTGGTGGGGTCAAAGGCCGGGTCTCGCGGCGTGCCGACCTCTGTGGCCCCGCTGCCAAGCTCACGCAGGTCAATACCCGCACAGAACGCGCGCCCGGCACCGGTCAGGATCACGACCCTGGCGTCGCTCCCGGCAAGTGCCGTGAAAGTCTCCGCCAGCCGCGCGCGCAGAGCCTGGGACAGGGCATTCAGGCTGTCCGGCCGGTTGAGGGTGACGGTCGCGACGCCGTCGTCCAGGCTGACCAGCAGGATGTCTTCGCTCATTGAGGGGCTCCGTGGCAGGGTGGCGATGGACTATACCAATGCCGCCGGGCGCGACCCCAGATGGAAAAGCCCGGGACAAAGATATGCCCGCAGTGGCGTTATGGCCTGATGCCTAAAAATTCTTGGCGGCGAGAGGGTCCCGCACCGCACAATCGATGGGGTAAAGAAACAGGAACTGCGGCCGATTTCCATCCTCGAAGTCTCGTTGAAAGGGCGACTCCGGTCGCGCCTCTCGATCCTTGCCGGCATTGCCCAATGTGGAGCCACTGAATTGCCATGACTCGCGTACTGACACATCTCGAACGGCTGGAAGCCGAAAGTATCCACATCATCCGGGAGGTTGTCTCGGAGGTGGAACACCCGGTCATGCTTTACTCCATCGGCAAGGACTCGGCCGTCATGCTGCATCTGGCACGCAAGGCCTTCTACCCCGCGCCACCACCCTTTCCTCTGATGCATATCGACACGACGTG
>JBDLQR010000260.1:0-12570 GCA_039800485.1 Pseudomonadota bacterium | reverse complement strand
CCAAACCTTTCCCCTTTTTCATGTCCGGAAAGAAGCGATAGTCCAAATCCATGTCCGCCAACGAGTCCTGCCTCCGCGAGGCGATGGTCGAAATCGAGGCCGCTGTCACGGCGGCCGAGCTGGATGCCGTCCGGGTCAAGTATCTCGGCAAGAAAGGCGTCATCACTGAACTGCTCAAAGGTCTTGGACGTCTGGCGCCGGAAGAACGCCCTGCGGCTGGCAACTCGATCAATGCCCTGAAGCAGTCGGTCACCGATGCCCTGGCAGAGCGCAAGGCGGTGCTGGAGCAGCAGATGCTCGAGGCAGCGACTGCCTCTCGGATCGACGTAACGCTGCCGGGACGCGGTCTGGGGGCAGGCGGGCTGCATCCCGTGACGCTTGCGCTGAGACGCATCGAAAAACTTTTCGGGCGCGCAGGTTTTGAAATCTGCGAAGGACCCGAAATCGAAGACGACTATCACAACTTCGAAGCGCTCAATATTCCCGCGCATCATCCGGCGCGTGCCATGCATGACACGTTTTATTTCCCGGGCGGACACCTTCTGCGCACCCACACCTCTCCGGTGCAGGTCAGGGTGATGGGCGGTCGCCCGCCTCCGTTGCGGATCATCGCGCCCGGGCGCGTGTACCGGTGCGACTATGATCAGACCCATTCGCCCATGTTCCATCAGGTCGAGGGCTTGCTCATCGATGAGCAGGCCTCGATGGCGGATTTGAAAGGTCTGCTGCACCAGTTCCTGCGAGCGTTCTTCGAGGACGACAAACTGGAAATCCGGTTCCGACCCTCCTACTTCCCTTTCACTGAACCCTCGGCGGAAGTGGATATCCGGCTGCCTTCCGCCCATGGACTGAGCGGCTGGCTGGAGGTGCTTGGTTGCGGCATGGTGCATCCGAATGTGCTTGCGAACGTGGGCATCGACAGCGAACGCTATCGGGGCTTTGCCTTCGGACTCGGCGTCGAGCGCCTTGCCATGCTCCTTTACGGAGTGAACGACCTGCGGCTCTTCTTCGAGAATGATCAACAATTCCTGCGCCAGTTCGCCTGATTCCAGCGGCAGTATCCAATGAAATTCACTACCGAATGGCTGGGTGAGCTGGTCTCACCCCTGGAGGCGCCGGAGGCCCTGTGCGAACGGCTGACCATGTCCGGTCTGGAGGTCGAGGAAGTCTCATCACTCGACGTCCCCTTGGAAAGCGTCGTTGCAGCGCGGCTGCTGTCGGTCTCGACACACCCCTCTGCAGACAATCTCACGGTATGCGAAGTGGACGCGGGATCGCACGGCGTTCACAAGGTCGTATGCGGTGCGCCCAATGCCCGTAGCGGCCTGACAGCTTGCCTCGCCTTGACCGACAGCGTGATTGCAGGAGGTGTAGAGGTCCGAACCACCGCTATCCGTGGTGTGGAATCCAGGGGCATGCTTTGCTCGGCGGCCGAACTCGGCCTCGGGGATGACAACTCCGGACTCCTTGAGTTGCCGGCGGATGTCGCGCCCGGCACATCGCTGGCCGCACTTTGTCCTGCGACGGATACGTTGATCGAGCTCAGCCTCACACCCAATCGTGGCGACTGCCTTTCACTGCTCGGCATTGCGCGCGAGTTCAGCGCGCTTGCCAATGTGGAATGTCGCGAACCCGTGACGCCGGCTGTGGCCCCGCTCAGCCAGGCCACGTTGCCCGTGACATTGGTCGATTCCGCCGCCTGCCCGGTTTACGCAGGCCGTGTGCTGGAAGACGTGGACAGCTCCATCACCACACCCTTGTGGATGAAGGAACGTCTCCGTCGATGTGGGGTACGTTCCATCAGCATCGTGGTGGACGTGACCAATTATGTGATGCTCACGCTGGGACAACCCATGCATGCCTTCGATCTGGATCGGCTGCAGGCAGGCATCGCAGTGCGGCGGGCGCGAGTGGGCGAGCGGCTGACCCTGCTCGATGGTTCCGAGCCTGAACTCGAGGCATCTGATCTCGTAATCACTGACGGCGCAGGGCCGGTCGCTCTCGCGGGTGTGATGGGGGGCTTGGCGTCAGGCGTGCAGACCGGCACTCGGCGGGTGTTTCTCGAAAGTGCGTGGTTTGACCCCATCCAGATTGCCGGCACCGCGCGCCGTTTGCGCCTGCACACGGATGCATCGCACCGCTTCGAGCGAGGTGTCGATCCCACCGGACAGGCGCGCGCAGTGGAACTGGCTACCCGGCTGCTGGTGGATCTGTGCGGGGCCAGGCCCGGTCCGCTGCAGTGGGTGAGTGCCCGGGATGAGGCTGCCGTAAGACCTGACCCCATCCGTTTTCGCCTCAATCGCGCCAACAGTCTGCTCGGCACTTCGATCGACGAGCATGAGGCGCGGGAGATTTTTCGCCGCCTGCGCCTGGAGGTTGTTGAAAAGGACCAACACTGGCACGTGACGCCGCCTCCTTGGCGCCCGGATCTCGGTCGGGAGGAAGATCTGGTCGAGGAACTGGCGCGTGTGCGTGGTTATGACCGTATCCCGGTCAGCAGTCCAACCCCAGCGCTGCAACTCGCTTTCGGCGATGTTGCCCGGGACGACCTCGGCAGACTCCAGGATGCCCTGGCCGGTGCCGGATACCTTGAAGCCATCACCTACAGCTTCATTTCACCGGAACTGTGGAATTTGTTCGGAGAGGGCCTCGAACCCGTAGCGCTCGCCAATCCCATTTCGCGCGAGATGGGCGTCATGCGACCTTCTCTGATTCCGGGTCTTGTGTCGGCTGCGCTTCACAACCAGCATCGACAGGTCGCCCACCAACGCCTGTTCGAGACCGGCATGGTGTTCCGGCGTCTGCAGGGCCAGTCCACCCTGGTCCAGGAAAATCGGGTCGCCGGTCTGGCGACGGGGCAGGCGCTCTCCCCACAATGGTCCGGGGTGTCGCGTCCGGTGGACTTCTATGATCTCAAGCAGGACGTCATCAACCTGCTCGCGGTGCTCGGTTGGCGCGGTACGGAGTTCGTGCCGGGGGCAGTGCCGGGCCTGCACCCTGGTGCCTGCGCGCAGATAAGGCTTGCGGGGAAAGTGGTTGGGCACGTGGGGGAATTGCATCCCGCGATCATCCGCAGTCTGGACCTTGCAGGCACACCGGTGGCCTTTGAACTTGCGCTACCGCAACTTGCAGGAAGCCCGCGCCCGGCCTTTGAACCCTTCTCGAGGTTCCCGGCCGTGCGGCGGGACCTCGCTGTGGTGGTGGACGAGGAAACGCCTGCCGGTGCCGTGCTGGCATTGGTTTCGCAGGCCGCCGGACCCCTCCTGCGGGACCTGCAGTTGTTTGATGTATATCGCGGGCAAGGTATTGATTCCGGCAAAAAAAGCCTGGCCTTGGGCTTGCTTTTTCAGGCGCCATCCAGCACTCTTGTGGACAGCCAAGTCGAGACTGCGGTGGCCGATATCCTTCAGCAACTGAGCCTCGAACTGGGAGCCTCCCTGAGAGTTTAGGTATGGCATTGACCAAAGCCGATATGGCTGAGCGCCTCTTCGAGGACCTCGGCCTGAACAAGCGAGAAGCCAAGGAACTCGTCGAAGCTTTCTTCGAAGAGATCAGGCAGTCACTCGAGCTCGGCCAGCAAGTGAAGTTGTCAGGCTTCGGTAACTTTGATCTTAGAAATAAGAACCAGCGACCCGGGCGGAATCCCAAGACCGGTGAGGAAATACCCATTTCCGCCCGGCGAGTGGTGACTTTCAGGCCCGGCCAGAAACTTAAAGCACGAGTAGAGGCCTATGCTGGAAGCATCGAACAATAATGTACTGCCCGTCATTCCCGGTAAACGCTACTTCACCATTGGTGAGGTGAGTGATCTCTGCGCGGTAAAGCCGCATGTCCTGCGTTATTGGGAACAGGAATTTCCACAGCTCAAGCCGATCAAGCGTCGCGGCAATCGCCGGTATTACCAGCGCCAGGATGTGATTCTCATCCGCCAGATCCGCAGTCTGCTCTATGAGCATGGCTTCACGATCGGGGGCGCCCGGCAGCGTCTGGCAGGTGACGAGGTCAAAGCCGACAGCAGCATGAGCCAGCAGATCGTCCGGCAGCTCCGAATGGAGTTGGAGGAAGTCCTGGACATTCTCGCGCGCTGAGCAAACCGGGAAGATCTCCAGACATGACACACGAGGGTGGGGTAATCCTTCCGCCCCCGTGTACAATTCGGGTTCCAGACAGTCGGGGCGTAGCGCAGCCTGGTAGCGCACCACAATGGGGTTGTGGGGGTCGCGAGTTCGAATCTCGCCGCCCCGACCAAATCTGGATCATGAATTTCCCGCGGCGTTTCAAACGCCCCTTCCTGTTTGCCTTGACCTTGGGACTGCTGCTCTCGTGCGGCGCGGGGCAAGACCCACTCGCCTTGTTCAAGGCCGGCCAGCACGATCAAGCCCACGACGGACTCCAGCGACTCGCCACGCAAGGGTCGAGTGCTGCACAGAACGCGCTCGCGACCCAGTATTACCTTGGACTCGGCACAGGCCGTAACCTGGAAGAGGCTGCGCGATGGTTTGAAGAGGCTGCCTTGTCGGGTAATTCCCCCGCCCAGGTGTCTCTGGGGATCCTGTACCTCAATGGCTGGGGGCTGCGGCGCGATCATGCCAAGGCTTTCGGCTGGTTCCAGGCCGCTGCGGATGCCGGTAACCCCCGAGCGCTGCACTATCTTGCAGTGATCACGGACAAACTCACCCCCAACCAGATGACGGTCTCCCGTGACCAGGTGCGCGCCCGCCTCCGTCAAAGTCGCGCACAATGAGGCCGCTACAGGATCACACCCCAGGGACTTGCAGGGCAGGTCCCGGGATATCTCAGGGATAATCACATGTGTGGAATCGTTGGTGCCGTTGCGCAGAGGTACGTAGCCCCTATTCTTCTCGAAGGGCTGAGAAGGCTGGAGTACCGTGGCTATGACTCGGCCGGCATGGCTGTCCGCGTTGCATCAGGGGAAATTGACCGGCGGCGCGTACTTGGCAAGGTTGCCGGGCTTGGTGATGCATTGAAGGCGGATCCTTTGCAGGGTTCGCTCGGCATCGCGCATACCCGCTGGGCGACGCACGGCGCACCGAGCACCCGCAATGCGCATCCCCACATGTCGGGCGATCTGGTTGCACTGGTCCACAATGGCATCATCGAAAACCACGAGGAACTGAGGCGTCGGCAGGCCGAGGAAGGCTATGCCTTCTCCTCCGAGACTGATACCGAAGTCGCAGTCAACGAAATCCACCGCCAGCTGGCGCAAGGACACGACCTTCTGGCCGCAGTCGGGCGCGCAGTGCAGGCACTGGAAGGCGCCTACGCGCTTGGCGTGATTTCCCGCGATGAGCCCGAGCGCCTCGTGGCCGCACGGCGTGGCAGCCCGCTGGTGATTGGCCTCGGCATCGGTGAAAACTTCATCGCGTCCGATGTCTTTGCCTTGCTGCCGGTCACGCAACGCTTCATCTTCCTCGAAGACGGGGATGTAGCCGACATCTCGCGCGAGTCCGTCCGGATTTACGATGCCGAAGGGAATCCCGTGGAGCGTCCCGAATCCGTTTCGAGGCTCTCGCCGGACGCGGCGGAAAAGTCCGGTTACCGGCATTTCATGCTGAAGGAGATCTTCACCCAGCCGCGGGCGTTGGCGGAGACCCTGGAGGGCCGACTCGCCGACGGGCGCGTGCTCGATGAGAGTTTCGGCGCCGGTGCCGGGAAGATCCTGGACCGCGTTCGTGCCGTGACCATCGTCGCCTGTGGCACGAGCTACCATGCAGGTCTCGTGGCGCGCTACTGGATGGAATCCATCGCTGGCATTCCCTGCACGGTGGAAGTGGCCAGTGAGTATCGGTACCGCCGCAGTGTGGTGCCGCCAGACGCCCTGTTCGTGACCATTTCACAGTCCGGTGAGACCGCGGATACGCTTGCCGCGTTGCGCGAAGCCAGGCGCAATGGTTATGCCCACAGCCTTGCGATCTGCAATGTGCCCGAAAGCACTCTCACGCGCGAATCGGAGATGGTGCTCCTAACGCGCGCCGGTCCCGAAATCGGGGTGGCATCCACCAAGGCCTTCACCACCCAACTGTTGGCGCTGATGCTCCTGGTCCTTGCCCTTGGACGCAGGCACGGCCTGTCGCGAGAAGAGGAAGCACGACTGGTGTCCCAACTCGAGACGCTGCCGGGGCGTGTGAATCTGGCGCTGGAGCTCAATGAGCCCATCGCGCAACTGGCAGAGGCCTTCGTCAACAAGCACCACATGCTGTACCTGGGCCGCGGAACCATGTTCCCGATTGCCCTCGAGGGTGCACTGAAGTTGAAGGAAATCTCGTACATACATGCAGAGGCCTATCCTGCGGGTGAGCTCAAGCACGGGCCCCTCGCTTTGGTGGACGATGAAATGCCGGTGGTCGCCATCGCGCCCAACAATGCGCTCATGGAGAAGCTCAAGTCCAACCTTGAGGAGGTTCGTGCGCGTGGAGGTGCCTTGTATGTGTTCGCGGACAACCAGAGTTCGGTGGAATCCAGACCGGGCTTCTCAGTGATCCCACTACCCTCGGTTGAGGATGTGATTGCGCCGATCGTCTACACCGTTCCCCTGCAGCTTCTCGCTTACCACGTAGCGGTGCTGAAGGGCGCTGATGTGGACCAACCGCGCAACCTCGCCAAGTCAGTGACGGTGGAGTAGTGCCGGGTAGACCTGCTTCCTAGGTCACCCGCTTCCGCCAGCCGTGTCCGCCATTCGTCCAGGAAACCATCAACTTGCATCCTGAAGGGGAGACCATGGCAGGCCTGTATGACGATCGGTTGCTCGAGTCGCTGCGGCAAGGCGCCTCGGGCTTGCTGGGTGAGTGGGGGCTTGACCCCTGCTCCGAAGTGAAGTTGCTGACCATCTCCGAAAACGCGACCTTTCGAGCGGAAGAACCCGATGGGCGTCGGACGGTCGTGATTCGCGTGCATCGGCCCGGCTATCACACCAGACAGGAGATCGAATCCGAGCTGGATTGGATCATCGCCCTGCGGCGGGAGGGAATAGTGGATACGCCCGCGCCGTTGGCGCTTCGTAATGGCGCGTACCTTACGAGCTTCCAGATGCAGGGGGAGCAGCGCTTTGTCGCTGCTTTTGCTTTCATGACCGGCCAGGAGCCTTCACCAACCGATAACCTGATCGGCAGCTTCGCGCAGCTCGGCGCCATCAGTGCGCGACTGCACCGGCATACCCGTGCATGGCAAAAACCCGTAACCTTCATTCGCAAGATCTGGAATTTCGACACTACCGTCGGGACGAGCCCGCACTGGGGAGATTGGCGAGCGGCTCCCAAGCTGACAGCAGCCGGGACGCGCCTGCTGGAAACCACTTGCCTTGAACTCAAGCGCCAACTCGATGCCTACGGCGAGGCGCCGGCTCGATTCGGGTTGGTCCACGCCGATCTGCGTTTGGCCAATCTCCTTGTCGAAGGCGACCGCCTTGGCATCATCGACTTCGACGACTGTGGATTCGGGTGGTACGGCTACGATTTCGCCGCGGCAGTCAGTTTTTTTGAACACGAACCGGTCATTCCTGCGTTGCAGAATGCGTGGGTGCAGGGCTACCGAAGCGTGGCTCCGCTCGATGAGGCTGACGTGGCGATGCTGCCAACGCTGGTCATGCTCCGCCGGCTGTTGCTGACAGCGTGGATTGGCAGTCATCCGGAAACCCCGGCGGCCTTGGCTGTGGCTGATTCCTACACGGAAGGCACCCTTCACCTGGCAGAGGATTTCCTTTCACGGGCAGGCAGGCGCTGATGGATCCCGGAGCGCGACCCATACTCGACATGAACGCCTTCGATGCCGCCCGGGATGCCGGCGGCGGAAGTCCGCTGTTGCGGCGGCGCCAGCAGAACTTTGGCCCACTTTCGGTGCTGTTCTACCGGGAACCCCTGGAGATGGTCCGGGCCAGCGGTTGCTGGATGGAGTCCACCGACGGCAAGCGTTACCTGGATTTCTATAACAACGTGCCTTCGGTAGGACACTGCCACCCGCGCGTCGTAGAGGCGGTTTCCCGCCAGCTCGCCTCGATCAACATCAACAGTCGTTACCTGCACCAGGCGACGGAAGAATATCTGGAACGTCTCAAGGCCACCCTGCCGCCGAACCTTGACAACGTGGCCATGGTTTGCAGTGGCAGCGAAGCCAACGATTTGGCCCTGCGGGTCGCTCGGTGCGTGTCAGGCGGAACCGGCTTCATCGTGACTGAGGCTGCCTATCACGGAAATACCCAGTCGGTGACAGAGATCTCGCCCTCCGCCTACAAACGCGGCACCCCGCCGGGCCACGTGTGCGTCATCGCGGCGCCCAGCGAGGCTGCCTACGGGCAAGACGTAGCCCGCGGCATGACGGAGGCGGTAGCCCACGCCATCGAAGCCCTGGCCGGCCGTGGACATCAGCTTGCCGGACTCATCTGCGACTCCATCTTCTCCAGCGACGGGGTATTTGCGGACCCGGCCGGTTTCCTGCAAGCGCCGGTTGAACTTGTGCGCAAGGCTGGTGGCCTTTACATCGCAGATGAAGTTCAGCCGGGCTTTGCCAGGACAGGTGATTCGTTCTGGGGGTTTGCGCGTCATCATCTGCAACCGGACATTGTCACGCTGGGCAAACCCATGGGTAATGGCTTCCCTATGGCCGCGGTGGCGGCCCCGACAGGAGCCATGGCGGCTTTCTGTAAAGACTTCGGCTACTTCAATACTTTCGGTGGAACCCCAGCTGCTGCGGCCGCCGGATTGGCGGTCCTCGATGTGATTGAAGAGGAGCAACTGCAGGACAATGCGCTCAAGGTTGGCAGGCATCTCCAACAAGGTCTGCAGCGTCTGGCGGCAACAGATCCCCGTATTGCGGCTACTCGAGGCGCTGGCCTTTTCATCGGTGTAGACCTCGGAAAATCAGCAGGGCACGACGCGCCCGATCCTGAGCTGGCCAGCGCTGTCATCAACAGGCTGCGGGACCGTCAGGTATTGATTGGCGCGGCAGGGCGTTTCGGTAACACGCTCAAGATTCGCCCTCCGCTCTGCCTGAGCACCAAGGAAGCAGATTTCTTTCTCGACGCCTTGAGGAGCACCTTGCACTCGATTCCTGCCGACGAAACCGGGCACTGATTCGCCCGATCCTTGCCAACGGAAATTGATGAGGTTGGTGAACCTCCGTCTTCCCGGCGCTCTCCCGCTGTGCAATACCACCTGAGCGGCTTCAGGCCCGGCCACCGCTGGTGACATGAATACGTAGGCGCGAATCACATCCAGATCCCTGGTGCCGGACAGGTCACCGATGTGGGTGGGTGGCGTGGCGAAACCCTGGCGTGAAGGGCTACCACCCCGAAGCAATCGTCGTTCCGAGCTCGGAAATGCGTCGCCGGCAGGCGCATCGGACTTTGAGTGAGCCCGAGTCAGCAGGCTGTAGACAAGGCCCCAAACCCGGGGATGTTGTTCTTCTACTTGAAGTCTTGGCGCAATATCGGGGATGCCCGACTTGGTCGCCATTCCGAATAAACGCCATCTACTTGGCGCGCAGACTACTCCACGGGCGTCACCAGGGCTTTCTTCGAGATGCGGATGGCAGTCGAAGCCAGACGGTCGTTCGTTGGCACGTACTGGTTGCCATCGAACTGGGTGATTTTCACGAAATTCAGGCTGCTGCCGTCTGGAGCAACGTAGTACTGGAACTGCGCGGTGGGGTAGGTTGCGATTCCCGTGCATCCCTGTTCCAGCTGGTAGAACCCGGTTGAGACTCGTGTATCCCACACCCCACCCACGCTCGACGTTTTCTTGAGCACGATGTTGCCCAAGCCGTCGTAACTGGTGAAGGCCGAGTACGCTTCCGGCACGAAGCCGGCGCCATCGGCAAGCGAGCCGGTCACGCTGAACCCATAGGTACCCTTCAGCGTCTTGTTGCTGCAAGTCGGGCTTTTGTTGCCCGCCTCGGCGAACTGCACGGAACCTAGCAGCACCACCAGAGCCATTGCGGCCCGTCCACCCAGCGAGAATTTGTCGGTCATGTTACCTCCAGCGAATCCCGTTGCCCCCGAGCGGAATCGCCAAGGTTGGAGACGGTAAGCTTGCACTCTATCGGGTGGTCAAGTCGCTGCCACCCAGCGGCACCAGAAACTGTGACCTTGGTCGCGGACTTCTGGCGCAAACAGCGCGCTTTGGTGTGCGAACGCAGCCCGCCTGCCGCCCGTCCGGGCGGCGCGCTGGTGGGGTCCGGTTTTGCTACACGCCGGGATGGCGTGAGGAGCACACGCACGCGATAAGCCTGTCCAATCTCCTTGCCATCTGGGATTGGACGCCAAATCAGCGTGCTACTCCAAACCGGAGGTACGTCGGTGCGTGTCACCTGCCAGCGGGTGAGGTGCCTCAGTCCGGGGCTCGGTTCACAGGCGCACTGCTCGAGAGCTCAGAACCGTCTGAGGGAGCTCGTGATAAAGTACACGCGATGCAGCAACATCGATTCAGCAGCCGAACACACCCTGCCCGTGGCAGTGGATTGAGGAACGATCCGTCTGTGGTGGTCCATGTCGACTGAAGCCGTATCCGGCACCACCGGGACACTTCTGGTGGTGGATGATGATCCCGACATGCAGCGCCTGCTCGCGCTCTGGTTGCGCGCCGCCGGGCACACGGTCAGAACCGTCTCCAGCGCAGCCGAAGCCCTGACGCAGGTGTGTATTGCCCGGCCCGAGCTGGTGATAACCGATCTGCGCATGGAGGGCATGGATGGGATGGCGCTGGTTTCCCGGCTTCTCGGCGACGCACCGTCTTTGCCTGTGGTCATGCTGAGTGGTGCCGCAGCCATCCCGGACGCGCTCGCGGCCACGCGTCTTGGCGCCTCTGCATTCCTGACCAAGCCGCCGACCCGGGAAGCCTTGCTCGCGGAAGTGGCACGCCAGCTGGAACGTTCGCAGTCCGGAGGGTCCCGTCAGGGCAGTTTCGGTGCAGGCTTCGTTCACCGCTCCAGCGTCATTGCCGCCCTGCTGGAGGAGGCCGCGTTGCTTGCCAAGGGTGACATCAGCATCATGATTTCGGGCGCCACAGGTACTGGCAAGGAAGTATTGGCCCGCGCCATCCACGCAGGCAGTCCGCGCGGCGATAAACCGTTCATCGGTATCAATTGCGGCGCCATTCCGGAACAGTTGCTGGAGTCGGAACTCTTCGGGCACGAGAAGGGCGCTTTTACCGGGGCTGCCACCCGCCATGAAGGTTTGTTCGTGGCAGCCGACGGCGGCACGCTTTTCCTGGATGAAATAGGTGACATGCCGGTTTCTTTGCAGGTGAAGCTGTTGAGAGTCCTGCAGGATCTGGAAGTCAGGCCGGTGGGCGCCGTGCGTGGTACCCCGATTGATGTCCGGGTCATCTCGGCTACCCATCAGGATCTGGAGCAGCTGATGCTGGCCGGCGAATTTCGTGAAGACCTCTATTACCGGCTCAACGGCGTCAGTCTGCATATTCCAGCCCTGGGTGAGCGGCGCGAGGATATCGCACCGCTGACAGGCTGGTTTCTGGCGCGCCACGCTGCGCGGACGCGGACATCGCTGAAACGCTTCGACGCGGATGCCCTGGCGCTTCTGGTGTCAGCGCCCTGGCCGGGCAATGCGCGGCAGCTTGCGAATGTAGTGGAACAATGCGCGACCCTGGCCCGGGAGGATCTCATTCCCCTGTCGTTGACCCAGCGTGCACTGCGTGGCCATGCAGGCCAGATCCAGACACTCAAGGAAGCGCGCGAAGACTTTGATCGACAGTATCTGGTCAGCGTCATGCGTCTGGCCAATGGCAATGTGGCGACGGCGGCCCGCCTCGCCGGCCGCAACCGCACGGAGTTCTACAAGCTTCTGGAGCAGCATCGGATAGAAGCAGCCCAGTTCCGGTCGGATCTTGGCCCATGAGCGCACCTCACGACGCAGAGCGGACCCCCATCCTCGTCGAAGTCGAGCGTGACCTCGCGGAGCTCATTCCGGGATTTCTAGCCAACCGGGCGAATGACGTGGTCAGCGTGCGCGCGCTGGTCTCGCGCGATGATCTGCAGTCGGTCTGCAGAATCGGGCATTCGATGAAAGGCTCGGGCGGTGGGTATGGTTTCGACACCATCACGAGGCTGGGGGGCGAGATGGAGCAGGCTGCACGTGCCGGGGATGGTACGAAAGTCCTCGCGCTGGCCGATGAGCTCGAGGACTTCCTCGCCCGCGTCCGTCCGGTCTTTTCCTGAACGGGAAAGACCCCATGCAGACATCACCGGGCGACGCATTGAACAGCAGGTCCCCTTCAGTGGCGCTTTACTACGCGACGGCCCTGCTGCTGGGACTCGCATTCACCCTGTCCCTGCTGGTGCTGGCCTGGAACGCCGCGCAGGATGAGCAGGAACGCGCTTTCGCCCGCGAGACCTTTGCCACGCAGGAACGCCTCGGCAACCGGTTACGCGATCTTGATCGACAACTCGGACAGTTCATCACGCTTGTGCAACAGGGAATGTCAGCTGCCGCCCTCGCCCGTGTGTGCGAACAGGCTCGCGAGAGTGATCCTGCACTGGATGCCATTGCAGTCGTGACCCCGCACGCCGAAGGCAGCGCCAGTGAGCCGCGGAGTCTCTGCG
>JBDLQR010000259.1:0-3235 GCA_039800485.1 Pseudomonadota bacterium | reverse complement strand
CTGGCGGTCGGCGATGTAACGATGGCTGAGCGTGGCCGCGGCGACGATCGCCGGATCGGTGATCTCGACGCCGTGGTGCACCGCGTAGCGCTCCTTCAGGCCGCGCAGGATGGCGATGGTGTCCTCCAGTGAGGGCTCATCCACCAGCACTTTCTGGAAACGGCGCTCGAGTGCGGCATCCTTCTCCACGTACTTGCGATATTCATCCAGCGTGGTTGCGCCTATGCAGTGCAGTTCGCCACGCGCAAGTGCCGGTTTGAGCATGTTTCCGGCGTCCATCGCGCCTTCCGCCTTGCCCGCACCCACCATGGTGTGCAGCTCATCGATGAACAGCACCACCTGACCTTCCTGTTTGGACAGGTCATTCAGGACGGCTTTCAGGCGTTCCTCGAACTCGCCCCGGAACTTGGCGCCCGCAATGAGCGCGCCGAGATCGAGCGACAGCACGCGCTTGTTCTTCAGCCCTTCCGGCACTTCCCCATTGATGATGCGCTGGGCAAGACCCTCGACGATCGCGGTCTTGCCCACCCCGGGCTCACCGATCAGTACGGGATTGTTCTTGGTCCGCCGCTGCAAGACCTGGATGGTGCGGCGAATCTCCTCATCGCGCCCGATCACCGGATCAAGCTTGCCCTGCGCCGCGCGCTGGGTGAGGTCGATGGTGTATTTCTCCAGCGCCTGGCGCTGCTCCTCGGCATTGGGATCGGCGACCTTCTCACCTCCGCGTAGGGCATCGATAGCCTGGGCGATGGTCTGCTCCTGAACGCCCGCTTTTTTGAGCAGACGCCCGAGTTCTCCCCCGTCCTGCAGCGCGGCCAGCACGAAGAGTTCGGACGAGACGAAGGTATCTCCACGCTTCTGCGCGAGCTTGTCCGACAGATTGAGCAACCTGAGCAGCTCATTGGAAGGATGCACATCGCCACTCACGCCCTCCACCTTGGGCAGGCGTTTCAGGGCATCGGTGAGTTGCAGTCGCAAGGCATTGCCATCGGCGCCAGCGCGCGCGAACAGCTGGCGCACGGTGCTGCCTTCCTGCTCGAGCAGGGCGCTCATCAGGTGCACGGGTTCTATGAATTGATTGTCCAGCCCAAGTGCACGACTCTGGGCGTCGCCCAGCGCCTCCTGGAATTTTGTGGTCATCTTGTCGGCACGCATGCGGGTGCTCCGGTATTTGCTTGATGGATCACCACATGGGGGTGAGCATGGGAGCAATCAAGGCCGAGCCGCGGGTGCATGCAGCCGGATTGATCTGCGTCAGGTCAGCCAGATGAGTGAGGCGAAGCGCCCTGTCAGGCCGTCGCGGCGGTAGGAGAAGAATCGCCCGGGCTCTGCAGCAGTACAGCCGGCATGACGCGTAATGTCGGAGATACCCGCGGCCATCAGCTGATCTGCGGCAACACCGGGCAGATCAGCGCGTGTGCCCTGTGCGGTGGTGATGAAATGCCTGGCCCAGCGTGGTTCCCGCGCGATGAAACGCGCCGCGAGATCGGGTCCCACTGTGTACGCGGCCTGGCTGATGCCGGGCCCTATCCAAGCCATCCACGCTGCGGGATCTTCTGCCAGGGTTTGAAGGCAGCGCGGGATGATGCCGTCGAGCAGGCCGCGCCAGCCGGCGTGAATGGCCAGCACCGCAGTGCCGGCACGGTTGCAGAGCAGAATGGGCAGGCAGTCCGCGGTAAGGATTGCGCAGACCTGACCGGAGGTTCGCGAGAAGGCTGCGTCTGCCTCCGGGGGGCGGTCTGCGGGTATTGCCTCGACCATCTCTGTGCCATGGGTCTGGTTCAGCCAACAGGGCTCCTGAGGCAAAGCCAGCGCCTGCCTCAGCAGTGCGCGATTTCGTCGCACGGTCTCTGCGTCATCCTGCACATGGCTGCCGAGGTTCAGACTGGCATGAGGTCCCTCGCTGAAGCCGCCATGACGCGTGGTGCATACGGCACGCACATTCGGGGGTGCCCGCCAGCCTGGCGCCAGGGTTTCAAGCAAGAGACCGCGGCTCCTCTGACTGCAAAGCCTTGAGATCGGCCGCCAAGGCAGTCAGTGCGCGCCGGAAATCGGAGGGCAGGGGGCTGCGCACTTCAATCATCTCCCCCGACTCAGGATGTTCAAATTCGAGCCGGCAGGCGTGCAGGGCCTGACGAGTCAGACCGGCCAGACGTTTCTGCAGGGCTTCCGGCATGCGGCTGGGTGCAACCCTGCCTTGCATGTAGGTCGGGTCGCCCAGCAGCGGATGGCCGAGATGCTGCATATGGACGCGAATCTGGTGTGTTCGCCCGGTTTCCAGCGTCAGCTCGAGCTGCGCGTGGCAGCGGAACCGCTTCACCACGCGGTAATGCGTCAAGGCCTCGCGCCCTTCGCCGGTGATGCGCATCCGGGTGCGGTGCATGCGGTCCCGTCCCACCGGTGCATCGACGCTGCCACTGGACACGGGGACACCGTTCACGATCGCGGCGTAAACGCGGTGGATTGCTCGCGCAGCCATCTGGCGCGTGAGGGCGTGGAAAGCAGCTGAGGTGCGCGCCACCAGCAGCAGGCCCGAGGTGTCCTTGTCCAGTCTGTGAATCACGCCCGCGCGGGGCAGGGCGGCGAGCTCCGGTTCGCGGTGGAGCAAACCATTGACCAGGGTTCTGTCCGGGTTGCCGGCCCCCGGATGCACGACCAGCCCCGCCGGCTTGTCGACCACCAGCAGCGTGTCATCCTCATAAGCCACGCGGAAAGCGACATCCTGCCCGGTCAGACTCAGGAGGGGCGCTGCCGGGGACTCCAGTGCGATCGTATCGCCGGTGCGCACGGCCTCCCGGGGCTTGCGGCACACGGTGCCCTCGAGCGACACATGTCCCTCTTCTATCCACTGTTTGAGGACGGTCCGCGATTGCGCCGGATAGAGGGCTGCCAGCGCTGCATCGAGCCGCTTGCCCTCCAGGCTGGCCGGGACTTCGAACTGTTCCTGGGGTAGGGCATTCATCATGTGCCCAGTCTAGCAGCCATGGCCGCCGTGTTCGTCGTGTGGCCGTGGCTACAACCGGCTAGAATGACCTCCGGGCCGAGTCCGCGCTGCGCGCGACTGCCCATCCTGTCATGTGGTGGTGAGGTGCGCGTGCGTTTGAATCAGATTGCCCGGCCGCTGTGCCGGTGGACCCGCAGTCTCGTGGTGCTTGGCCTGTGCCTCACCTTGGCTGCGTGTGGCCTCTGGCCGGAGAAGGATCCGGACGAGCTGCCGGAGAACTGGCCCGAAGAC
>JBDLQR010000258.1:0-7056 GCA_039800485.1 Pseudomonadota bacterium | reverse complement strand
TCTATGCCGGCTTCGACAATGGACGCATCGTGGCACTGGATCTGAACACCGGCCAGCAACTGTGGGACACCCGCCTCGCGCAGCCGACGGGGCGATCAGACCTCGAGCGGCTGGTCGATATCGATGGCGAGGCTGTGCTCAAGGATGATGTGCTCTATATCGGCAGTTATCAGGGCAGCATCGCCGCATTGTCCGCGGAGGGTGGTGGCGTGGAATGGACGCGCGACATGTCCACCTATGACAACGTCGCCGTGGACGATGAGCGTGTCTACATCACTGATGAACGCGGTGTGGTGTGGGCGCTCAACCGCTTTGATGGCAGTGCTGTGTGGCGCAACAAGGATCTGCAATACCGCAAGCTGACCGGCCCGCTTTACTTCCAGGGCTACATTGTCACGGGTGACTTTGAGGGCTACCTGCACTGGATGGATGCAGAGACCGGCGCACTCGTGGCCCGCAACCGCATCGACAAGAAACGCATCCTCACGCCGCCGATAGACATCGGAGGCGCCCTGCTCGGTTACAGCTCATCCGGGAAGATTGCTGCCTTCCGCATTGAATAGCGGAAGGAACAGACCGCATGGCTCTTGATATCACCCGCGACGCCAAGCCTGCCCTGGCCTTGGTCGGCCGGCCGAATGTAGGCAAATCGACGCTCTTCAACCGTCTCACACGCACCCGGGATGCACTCGTGGCCGATGTCCCGGGGGTCACGCGCGACATCAAGGTTGGTGTGGGGCGCGTGGGTCATGCGGCCTATCTGGTGGTGGATACGGGGGGCATCGATGATTCCGATGATCCCTTGGCGACACAGGTCAGCCAGCAGGCGCTGCACGCGCTGGACGAGTGCGCCGCCGGCATTCTGATCATCGACGGCCGCGAAGGCCTCACGCCGGCAGACCGGACGCTTGCCCAGCACCTGCGCAAGAGCAACAAGCCCTTGTATCTGGCGGTCAACAAGACCGAGAGCATGAACGCCGCCGACGTGGGCGCCGAGTTCGCAGAGCTCGGACTGCATCCGGTGTTCGCCATTTCCGCCGCACACGGCACCGGTGTGGCAGCCATGGTGGAGACGATAACCGCCGACTGGCTCGTCCCTGAAGCCGAGGAAGACGGCGATACCAGCGTGCGGGTGGCGATTTGCGGCCGGCCGAATGTAGGCAAATCGACGCTCACCAACCGCATGCTCGGCGAGCAGCGCATGCTGACGGCCGATCTGCCCGGCACGACTCATGACAGCGTGGCGATCCCGTTGGAGCGCCACGGCTATGCCTATACCCTCATCGATACCGCGGGCCTGCGCCGACGCGCCCGCGTGACCGATGTGGTCGAAAAATTCAGCGCCATCAAGTCACTCCAGGCCATTGATCTCGCCCATGTCGTGATCGTGGTGCTGGATGCCCGTGACGGCGTGACCGAGCAGGACCTGACCGTGCTCGGTTCGGTGGTGGAATGCGGGCGCTCACTGGTCATCGCGGTCAACAAGTGGGATGGACTCTCACCTGAAGTGCGAGACGAAATGCGTCGGCAGCTGGACCGGCGCCTGGAATTCGTGGACTTTGCGACCACGCATTACATTTCGGCGCTGCATGGTACGGGCGTGGGAGATTTGTTCGATGCCATCAACGCAGCCTACCGTTCCGCCCATGTCGATGTTCCGACCAAGCTGCTGACCGAACTGCTCGAGGATGCCCTCGAGCGCCACAATCCACCGTTGGTGAGAGGGCGCCGCATCAAGCTGCGTTACGCTCACTTCGGGGGCAAGAATCCACCGACCATCATCATTCATGGCAATCAGACGGATGATGTTCCCGAGAGCTACCGGCGCTACCTGGCCAACTTCTTCCGCAACGCCCTGCGCCTGGTGGGCACGCCGGTGCGCATCGAATTCCGCACGGGAGAGAATCCCTTTTCAGGGCGCAAGAATGTGCTGACGCGTCGGCAGGTTGAAAAGCGTCGGCGACTCATCCGGCACATCAAGCGCTGAGACGGGCCTCCACATCGAACCACGGCAGGACATCGCTCTGCGCCGCGATTGACCAGTCAAAGCCGCCCGCTTCCGTTGCGGCGCCAGTCAGACACTCGGCCACCAGCTCCGGATGGTTGGTGCGTTCACTGAGATGAGCCGCCACCACCCGATTGAGCGGTGAATCACGCAACGCACGCAGCAACTGCAGCGATTGCTGGTTGCTGAAATGCCCATAATCACCCCCGATTCGCCGCTTCAGCCTGGCAGGATAGGCCGAGGCCGCAAGCAGCGCCGGATCGTGGTTGAACTCGAGCACCATGGCGTGGCAGGTCTGGTACTGCCTGATGACATGCGGTGTGAGACTTCCAATGTCAGTGAGGATGCCGAGCCGCAGGCCACCGGCCTCGAAGATGAACTGGCTTGGTTCCCTGGCATCATGCGGAACCGCAATCGGGGTGATTTCCAGATCCCCGAGGCGGAACCCGGCATGGGCTGAAAGCTCCTGCCAATGGGGCAAGGCACCAATGCGGGCTTCGGTCGCCACGCGCGTGCCACGGGTAGCGTGGACCGGAATTTCGTATTTGCGGGCCAGTGCATCCACGCCACCCGCATGGTCATCATGCTCATGGGTGACGAGGATGGCCGCGAGAGCGGCGGGATCGAAGCCGAGCTCCGCTGCGCGCTCCTCGAAGGCCTTGATGGAATAGCCGCAGTCGATGAGGACGGCGGTGTCACCCGCCGCCACGAGCGTGGCATTGCCGGCACTGCCGCTGCCGATCATGGCGCACCGCAGAGGGCCGGAGACGGGCGCCGGGGCGCTGGTCATCCCGCGTCAGTTCCGGGGGCGGTTCAGCTCGCGACTCAGGCGCTCCAGAATGCGCTTGGAGACGTTGCCAGTCTCCCAGCGCCCCTCCTTGTCGAGGACCACCACCTCGGTTTTCTCACCCACGCCGGTGAGGTTGATCTGGAGTTCGTGCTCTTCCTCGTTACCCCAGAACTTGAGCTTGTTCAGCATGCCGCGTTTTGCAGTCTCGCCCTCGCGGGCCGGCACACGGATGTAGTAGATGCCCCGGTCCTTGTCGGACTGGTCCACGTCATAGCCCGCATTTCCGATCGCCGCGCCAGTGCTGGCCCAGGCTGTGGTGTAAGCCTCCTGCACCGAGAGATAGACCTTGCCACCACCGGCGCTGATGAGTTCTGCGCGTCCGGTGCTGCCCTCATCACTGTCTGCCGTGTACTCGTCCCCCGTCTCCTCTTCCACGCTGGCACCCGAACTTGCCTCCAGCGGGTAGGCCTGCGCCACGGGGGTCTCGGCCGCGCTGTCGGCCGCGCCGAGCTTCTCCTGGACTCGTTGAACCAGCAGCTTCTCACGCTCGACGTCGCGGGTAGCCGGCGTCCATACCATGCCCGTACCCTGCTGGCTCAGCTCTTCGGCGCGATTGGAGATGTAGAGCACGGAAGTCCCTGCTTCCTCGCCGGGTTCCACGAAGATCTTGAACTTCTCGCGGCGGAGGGCCTCTTCGTTCTCGATCCAGACCGTTTCGATGATGCCGAGCTCTTCGTCGTTGAGGTCGAGCTGGTAGCCGAGCTGGCTCTGCATCAGATCCACCAGCTGCGGCCACACCTGGGGAATGGCTCCCGAAACTGCCAGCACGTGCTCGTTGTCCAGCACCCGCACGGCCTCACTGGCGGTGCGTTCCAGCTCCTGCTGCCGCTTCCGCTCCGCGACACGTTCCTGGTAGGTGTAGTAGGTTGCGGTCTCGCCACCCTCGGGGATCGCCATGCGATCGCGGATGGCATCGGTGGTGAGCTCAGGCGGGATTTCGAGATCCGGCATGGTCTTGCTCTTGCGGTACTCGACCCGGTTGTCCGGCAGGACCTCGTCCAGTTTGGGCACCACCTTGCTGCACCCTGCCAAGGTGGCCAGCACGACCAGCAGCAACATCAACACCTGAGCCATAGACATCTAACCTCGAAAAGCCGACCCACCGACCGGGCACTCGCCCTGCCGGAGATCAGATCTGGATGGGGATTCCGGCGTGCGTCATCGCCGCGCGGATCCTGTGTTGCCCCTCTGGCGTAAGCCAGGTGAGGGGGAGCCTGATACCGACTTCAGCACGTCCCATCGCGTGAAGCGCCCATTTGGCCGGGATGGGGTTGGACTCGCAGAACAGATCCTGATGCAAGGGCGCGAGCCGGTCATCCAGTGCTGCCGCACGCTCCGCATCGCCGGACAGGGCGGCCAAACACATCTCGTGCATCTGTCGCGGCGCGACGTTGGCCGTGACCGAAATCACGCCGTCGCCGCCGGCCAGCATGAATTCACGCGCGGTGGCGTCGTCCCCGCTCACGAGCAGGAAATCGCGGCCGCAGCCCTCGCGCAGACGCGATACCCGCTGCACCTCGCCCGTGGCCTCCTTGATACCAATGACATTGGGTACCGAGGCAAGCCGGATGACCGTCTCCACCTGCATATCGCAGGCAGTACGACCGGGCACGTTGTAGAGAATCTGCGGAATGGCAACGGCCTCAGCCACCGCCTTGTAATGCAGATACAAGCCTTCCTGGGTGGGCTTGTTGTAATACGGGGTGACCAGAAGGCAGGCGTCCGCCCCGGCCGCCTTGGCAGCCTGCGTGAGCGCTATCGCTTCCGTGGTGGAGTTGGCGCCGGTCCCGGCGATCACAGGCACCCGTCCCGCCACCCACTGCACCGTGCGGCGGATGACTTCGCAGTGCTCGGCCTCATCGAGTGTCGCGGACTCTCCCGTCGTCCCCACGGCGACGATGGCATCGGTACCCTCGGCGATATGGAACTCAAGCAGGGCCGCATAGCGATCCCAGTCGATCGCCGCATCGGTCGTCACGCCGCCCGTCATGGGCGTGACTATGGCCACCATGCTGCCGCGGAATTGAGCCATGCCCAGACCCCGAAAAAAACAGTCGCACATGGTAGCCTTACCCCCCTGACCAACTCAATACAGCACACCGGCGCCGATCCCGCGCACGCAGCCGTCATCCGACCGGGTGGATCGGGCTTCGACGCGGCCGCAGAGGTCCGGCCTCCTGCTTGCGATGGAACCGGCATCGCAGGCACAATTGCGGCGCTGCATGAAGACTCCCTCGAAATCCCCGCCGGAAATCAGCCACAATTCGATTGCGATTTCGCTCATGGGCGCGAATCGGGTGGGGTTGATTGAAAGTTTCACCAAAGCGGTACGCGACTGCGGTTGCAGTGTCGCTGACAGCCGCATGACGGTGCTGGGCGATCGCTTTACCCTGATGGTGCTCCTCACCGGCACCTGGGACGCCATCGCGAAAATCGAGTCCATGCTGCCCCGGCTGGAGAATCAGCTCCAGCTGAAGACGCTCTCGCAACGCGCGGAGCCGCGCAAGCGCCACACCAACATGATGCCCTACGCGATCGAGGTGGTCGCCGTGGACCGGCCGGGCATCGTGCACGAGATCACCCAGTTCTTCACCCAGCGGGAAATCGGGGTGGAAGACATGTACTCAGGCGCGTACGCCGCCGCGCACACGGGCACGCCCATGTTCTCGCTGCACATGACCATCAGCGTCCCGACCGACCTTTCCATCGCCGGATTGCGCGGAGAGTTCATGGATTTCTGCGATCACCTGAACCTCGATGCCATCATGGAGCCGGTGAAGTAGCCGCCCGCATGAGCAGCGCCGCCCGCCTCGGAAAGCGCCTTTTCGTCCTCGACACCAACGTCCTCCTGCACGACCCGACGGCTCTGTTCCGGTTCAAGGAGCACGACATCTACGTGCCCATGATGGTGCTGGAAGAGCTGGATGCAGCCAAGAAAGGCGTGTCCGAAGTCGCTCGCAACGCGCGTCAGGTGAGCCGCTTCCTTGACGGATTGATCGACGATGCGGATCGCCACGCCATCGAGGCGGGTCTGGCGTTGCCTGCGCCCGCCGCGGGAATGGCGGGGGTACCACCGTCTGGCAGGCTCTACCTGCAGACCAGTCCACTGCCTGCCACGGGGGCCCTGGCGCTGCCGGGCAAGACGCCCGACAACAGCATCCTCAACACGACACTCGCCCTCAAGGGCCAGCATCCCACCATGGATGTGACCCTTGTCTCCAAGGATATCAATCTGCGGATCAAGTCCCGGGTGATCGGGATCTCGGCAGAAGACTATTTCAACGACCAGGTGCTCGACGACATCAACCTGCTCTATACCGGCACGCGTGAGTTGCCGGCGGGTTTCTGGGATGCGCAGGGTGCAGAACTCAAGTGCTGGCAAGAGGAATCAAGGACCCTCTACGCCTTGCCAGCCACACGCTTTGAGCACTTCTACCCGAATGAATTCCTGTACGGCCCGGGTGAGGATGATCTGGAACTGGTCACCCGGCGGATCGAGGAGGGCAAGGTCATCCTTGAGCGGGTGCGTGACTATCGTCATCCGCGCAATGCCGTCTGGGGCATGACCGCGCGCAACCGGGAACAAAGCTACGCCCTCAATCTGCTGATGGATCCCGAGATCGATTTCGTCACGCTGCTCGGGGCGGCCGGCACCGGCAAGACCCTGCTCGCGCTGGCGGCGGGCCTCGCGCAATCACTGGACACCAAACGCTATCGGGAAGTGATCGTGACGCGCGAGACCGTGCCTCTTGGAGAGGACATCGGCTTTCTGCCGGGCACAGAGGAGGAGAAGATGAATCCCTGGATGGGGGCGCTGCTCGATAATCTGGAAGTCCTGTCCGAGACCCAGGAAGGCGGAGAATGGGGCCGGGCCGCCACGGCAGATCTCCTGCAGAACCGGGTGAAGGTGCGTTCCATGAACTTCATGCGCGGGCGGACCTTCTTCAACCGCTATCTCATCATCGACGAGGCGCAGAATCTGACGGCCAAGCAGATGCGCACACTCATCACGCGCGCGGGCTCGGGCACCAAGATCGTGTGCTGCGGCAATATTGCACAGATCGACACCCCGTATCTGAGCGAGACCACCTCCGGACTCACCTATACCGTGGACCGTTTCAAGGATTGGCCGCACGGTGGCCACATCACACTGCTGCGGGGAGAGCGATCACGACTTGCGGACTACGCGGTCCAGCAACTC
>JBDLQR010000257.1:0-6210 GCA_039800485.1 Pseudomonadota bacterium | reverse complement strand
CTGATCCTGCGCCCGTGCTCGGCGTAGGAAGTGAAAGGCGCCACTTCGGTGAGCTTCAGGATGCCGGCGCCCGGACCTGCGATCATTTCCGCTTCCTTGCGGGCGAAATCACGGAAGAACTTGCCCGCAACTTCGAAGGTGCCCGGGTTTTCCTGTTCATAGATGATGTTGGGTGAGGTGCCCGCAGCCACGAACAGGGCCCGCAGGGGAACCTCTACCTGTCTTGCAGTTTCGCCCTGGGTGCACTCGAAGCGCACTGCGCGCAGCGCACCGAATTCATCCGCCAGCGCCTCCTGCGGATTCATGTTGGGCGCTAGCGCAATGGATTCTGCCAGCGCTTCCTTGATTTCCTCGTGATTCTGGCGGTAAGCCGGTGAGTCGCTGATGTCCTTGCGGTAGAACAGGGTCACGCCGCCCCATTGCTGGCAAAGACTCGCGAAGTCGGGTGCCTCACCCGCCGCCTCGGCGCGTTGCCGTTCGGCGCGCACGGCCCGGCCGTGGCCGACGAACTCGTCCAGGATGCCAAGCTCCTCGGCATCAAATCTCGACCTCACCTGAGCCTCGCCCAGAGCCGCACACAGCGCCTCGTAGCGCTTGAGGAACTTGCTGACCTGCTTGGGGTAATAGGCGAGGACCTCGGTGGCCGTGTCGATGGCAGTCAGACCGCCGCCAATGACGCCGGCTGGCAGGCGCACCTGCAGATTGGCGAGAGCAGCATCCTTGGCCGCACCGGTGAGCTGCAGTCCCATGAGGAAGTCGGAGGCCTTGCGAATGCCACGAATGAGGTTGTTCTTGAGACCGATGACCGAGGGTTGTCCCGCGCCTGTGGCGAGCGCCACATGGTCGAAGCCAAGCGTCCACGCGTCATCGATGGACAGGGTGCCGCCGAAACGCACGCCGCCATAGGCGCGGAAGCTCTGGCGGCGAAGCAGCGTAAGGTAGATCACCTTCAGGAAGTTCTTGTCCCAGCGCACGGTGATGCCGTATTCCGCAACGCCGCCGAAGCCGAGGTTGGTACGGGTATCGAGATCATCGTAGAGCACGCGGAAATCCCGGATCGGCTGCGGCGCGGCGCCGTCACCCCCGAGCAGGGCCTGCGGCAGCGGCTCAATCTTGAGCGCATCGATGCCGGCTACACCAAAGCCTTCATTCAACAGGTAATGGGAGAGCGTGTAGCCCGCAGGGCCGAGACCGACCACCAGCACGTTCTTGCCGTTGTAGGGCAGGGCGCAAGGGCGCTGCACGTTCAGCGGATTCCAACGGGTCAGGAAACTGTAAATCTCGAAACCCCAGGGCATGAAGAGCACGTCGGTCAGGACGTTGGTCTCGATCTGCGGAATGTTGACGGGCTCGGTCTTCTGGTAGATGCAGCCCTTCATGCAGTCATTGCAGATACGGTGGCCGGTGCCGGGGCACATCGGATTGTCGATGATGACGAGCGCCAGCGCGCCCAGGCTGTCGCCATTGCGGCGGACGAGATGCATCTCGGAGATCTTCTCGCCCAAGGGGCAGCCGGTGGCGGTGACCCCGAGCGCATTGGTCTTGAAGCCCCCTTCCTTTTTCTGGCGCATGCCCTTGGAGCAGGAGTCTGCATCCCGGTCATGGCAATAGATGCAGTGATCAATCTCATGGTGGACGCGACGCGCGGGGAAACGCGGGTCAGTCAGCGAAAATCCGTCGCGCCGGCGGCGGTGTCCTTCAGGCCCCATGAGTGCCGAATACTCTCCCCGGTCATTGCGCACGAATTCGACCAGCGCATTCCAGTCTGTTTTCTCCGGATGACGGAACAAGGCCCAGCCATGGGTTTCGGGGGCAAAATCCGCATCGATTGCGGCGAGATGGCACCAGCGTGCAACCCCCTCGAGCAGGGCCTGGACGAAGGCGGCATCGTCTGTGGCGGCAAGCGCATCTTCGCATTCACTGGCGGCCTTGGCGGCGACCGTCGCACGCAGGGCGGCTGCATCGCCGTTGGCCGTGGCATCTGCTTTCTCCAGCCGCGTGGCCAGGTCAACCAGGCCGATGCCCGCCTTGGCGGTCAGGAACTCGTCGTCCCCGTAAAGATCGTCCGGCGCACGGGCAAGCTGGCGCAGGGTTGCCATGAAGGATTTCAGTCGGGGCTGGTTCCAGGCGGCAGTATCCTGGCCCTTGAAACGCTTGGGCAGGCCTTCCAACAGTTCGTGCTTGAGGCGGAAGACAGTGTCGAATTCCGACTTCACGTGTTGCCGGCGCGACTCCTGCTCCGACCCGATTCCAAAAAGCTTTGCAATGAAACTGCCGACATGGCCTGCGGCTTCCACCAAGACGTCCGAGATGGCCTCGGGGGCCATGCCTTCACCTTGGCAGGCACGATACTCGGCAAATCGCGCGTAGGCAGCGGCATCGGCTGCCTTGAACTCTGCATCGAAGACATCGAGCAGGTCGCGCAGGCGCGCTGGCGCATGCAGGTCTTCGTAACTGAACCCGGGGATACCGAGGACGAGGGTGTGCTTGTGGGATTCCGGAAGGGCAACGCGTTCGTTCATGGCGGATTTTCTGGCTCGCAGCGGTTGAATCTGAATGACTGCCCCAAGGGGCTCGATGGCACCATACCATACCCCACCGTACGGTCGATATTGGCCAGATGGGTGCAGGCCATTGCAGCAAATCGGCAAAAAAACCGTCTCGTGCTAGGGTTCCTGCATGCCGATCCGGCAGCACAACCAGCACAGAGAGGGGCAGGGGATGGAGATTCAAGGCAAGGTCTGCGTCGTGACCGGTGGCGCCAGCGGTATCGGTGCCGCCATGGCGCGTCGTTTTCTGGCCGGGGGCGCCAAAGCTGTGGCCATCGCGGATCTGGAGGGCGCGGGCCTGATGAAGATGGGTGCGGAAATCGGCGCTCTGGCTGTGCCTTGTGATGTCACGCAGGAGGCGCAGGTGCGGAATCTGGTCGCCCGGGTGGAGCAGGAACTGGGTCCCATTGATGTTTTCTGCTCCAACGCCGGCATTGCACGTCTTGGAGATGAAGATGCGCCCAACGAGGAGTGGCAGCTGAACTGGGACGTGCATGTGATGGCCCATGTGTACGCTGTGCGGGCGGTCGCCCCGGGGATGGTCACGCGCGGCGGTGGCTACCTGGTGCACACGGCGTCCGCGGCGGGACTGCTCAGCCATATCCAGTCTGCGACCTATTCCGTGAGCAAGCATGCCACGGTGGCCTTTGCCGAATGGGTGGCCATCAAGTACCGCCACCAAGGCATCCGGGTGTCGGTACTCGCGCCACAGGCCGTGCGCACCCCGATGATCGAGCGCGCGGATGGCGCGGCAGTAGCCAGTGTCGATGGACTGATCGAACCCGCACAACTCGCCGACTGCGTGGTGGAGACCATGGCACGGGAAGCTTTTCTCATACTCCCCCACCCTGAAGTCAGGGAATATCTGCTGCGCAAGACGGCAGATGTGGACCGTTGGCTGGAAGGCATGAATCGCTGGCGGGCCAAGGTCGGTCCTGCCTGAGCTTTGCCTGGCGTAGGAATGCTCCGATTCAAAAACCCCATGTACGTGCGTAATTCAGATAGAAAAAACCGGCGAGCCTTCTGACAATACGGCACCGTATGGGGCCAGGAAGAAGCCGGGCGCGCGCCTGTTTGCGTAACCGGCGTCGACCCCCAAACACTCTGAGGGGGTTTTGCTTGGACGATATTTCACGCCGCTTGCGGCCCAGGCCCATACCTTTGCTGCCCATTGCCAACCGTGGGAGTCAGCTGGGTGTGGGCGCGGACAGCCTCAAGGCCAATCTCTCCGAGGTGTGCCGGGCTATCGAACATCTCGAGCCTGCGAATCCCGTGCTCGGGCTGCGTCATCGAACAAACGTATTTGCATTGGGTGCCACGCGTTTTTGCGTTCTGGCACACGATCCCCTGCGCTTCGCGTGTGCGGCACAAACGCAGCCAAGCCTGGTCATTCCGTTCCGGGGACGCTTCCGCTTTACAGTGGCCGGACAGCAGTTCCTGGCGACAGGAGGCAGGACCGCCTTCTGGTGGTCCGGGGACGCTCTGCGTGGGGAATTGGGGAAGGGCAGTGCATTGATACTGCTCCCCGAGCCGGCGCGACTGCGGGCTGCTGCCAATGTCGCAGAGGATATTTCCCCGCAAGCCACCGACCTCGGGCTGTCCCGGGTAGTCCCGTTCAGCTTCGATCGCGAGTCACCTCGAGCGCCAGCCCTGGCGAGGCTGCTCGAGGAAATGGGGCGCTCACTCGAACGCCCGGAGCTGGCCTCCCTGCTGGGCCTGGAGGACCTGTTCTATCGCTGGATGGCCGATATCCTGAAGCCGCCGGTCAATGCAGGACGGGCGCGTCCGCATCCAGAATGACTTCCAGGACCACACTCAATCCATCGGCCTTGTTAGCTTTCTCCCCCTGAGGCGCGGGCGTTGCCGTACGCGAAGGTCCTGCTGGCGGGCTGCATCGGGTACTGATTTCCCTCACCTCCCAGTGGCGTCCGGAGGCGGCAGCGAGTGCCTCCCGCTCTCTTGCAAGTGCCCGCAGGGCCTCCTGCTGGAGAGCACCTACCCGGCGCCGGTAATCCTCCAAATCGACGGTCACCGAAAGCTCGGGCCCGAGCAGGAGCACAGTCTCGGTGGAAGCGGCGCGGGCGCGGTCTGCGAGATCCCCAGGCTGGCTCCCGGGCAAAGCCGCCGTGGCCCGGTAGGTGAGTGCCTCGATTCCCTCCTCATCTGTACTGCGAGCGACCAGGAACAAGGTCCAGCGCAGCGGCAAGAAGTGAGCGAGCACCCGCCGGAGGCGGGCATGCAGGGATTCATCGCCCTGATGCCGGGCCGACTGCAAGGTTTTCAGCGTTACCGCAACCCGGGTGTACTGACCCGGCAGTGTGGTGTGTGCATGGACGCGATAGCGAAGGGTATCGAGTTGCGCGAGCCGGGCCGTAAGGCCTGGATTTGCCGGTTTGCCGAAGTCTTGCATGGGGCCTCCTGCGGGTGTCGTCACGGGGAGGAGGGTACGGGTGGCACTGGGGCAAACGACGCCCCTGGCAGATGAAAAATATTTTTGCAGTGCAGTGAACTTTCACTACACCCTGTGTGTCACTGAGTGGCAATTATTTTTTGGTGTACCAAGCAACCGGTGACCCTGTTGCTGGAGCACAGATTCAATTTTTCAAACCTTCCGGAGACAACACAATGAAAAAACAGAAGAAAATTCGAAGGCTGGCCACCCTTGCCCTGGCCTTGGGCGCGCTTCAGGCTCCTGTGGCGAGTGCCACGAGTCTTGGTTACTTCAGCTGCATCGCCAAGCGTCCGATCACCTTCAACGGCACCATCGTCGATGCGGCGGTGGCCACGCCCGCGCTCAGCACCTTGGTTTCCCTGGTGCAAACCGCCGGTCTGGTCACCGCACTCAACGGTCCCGGCCCGCTGACCGTGTTTGCCCCGACCAACGACGCCTTCGGCAAAATCCCGGGGCCTGTGCTGACGGCCATCGGGGGTGACACCTCCGTGCTGACGGCCGTGCTCACCTACCACGTGGCGGCCGGCCGACGTGACCCCAGAGCCTCGCTGGACCCACGCGAGATCAAGACCTTGCAGGGACAGTCAGTGTTCTTCGATTACGACAACGGTCCTGAAATCAACCAGTCCAAGACCACCTGTCAGCCCGTCAAGACCACCAATGGCACGGTCTGGATCATCGACAGCGTGCTGCTGCCGCAGTTTCGTTGATTGACCGCGTGACTGTCAGACCTGACCGGCTCGCGAGGGTCGGTCAGGTCCCCTCCCTGTCATACAGGCGGGACGCCTCCCGCAGCGCCGCCTGAATCCTGTCCCGCAGCTCAGGCGGCGCCCGTACCTCGACAGCGGCACCATGGCGCAGGATATCGCCCGTCAATTCAGGTGTGGCCGAGTACGGAAAACTGAGTTCGAAACGGCCGTCAGGCAGCCAGCGGCTGGTCTGCTCAGGGTGCCAGACTTCATCGGCCACCCAGCGTGCCCGCTCTGTACTGAACCACAGCACTGCGCACGCCACTGGCGCGCCCGCAAAGATTCCATAGCCAGCCCCTAGCACCTGATCGAGCTCTGCGTCCGCAAGTTCGGTGGACGCCTCAGCCTGTGGCTGCGGCGCGTGGATGCGCTCAAGGGCAAAAGTACGCAGCGCCTGGCGACCGTGGTCCCAGGCATCGAGATACCAGTTGTCACGGTAATGGACCAGCCGCTGCGGTGA
>JBDLQR010000256.1:0-10040 GCA_039800485.1 Pseudomonadota bacterium | reverse complement strand
GGGGGTTGAGCGATGATTTTGGTCGACACCCGGTGCAAGGTGCCGCCCATCCGGTCGGGGGATGGAATGAACTCGGCACCCACATAATTTGCGACCTTGACCACGCTCAGGCTGTCACCATCGGGCGCTACGAAGTATCTGAACTCTGCAGCGCCTGGGTAGGTCGCTGTGCCCACGCAGTCGCTGCCGATGGAGTAGATGCCGATGCTGGTGGTGGTGCCCCACTCACCGGCACTGAAGAAGGTTTTCTTGAGCAAGACGTTGCCCCGTCCGTCATAGGATACGAAACCAGCATAAGTGTCGGGAATGTAGGTATCCGCGCCGGTGGCCACGGAACCGGAGACAAACAACTGGTAGGTGCCTTTCAGGGTCTTGTTGCTGCAGCGGAGCGGTCGCCTGTCGTCCGCCATGACAGTCGAGGCAAGCGCAAGGGCAGAAACCGCCAAGACCCCGGCAACCAGATTTTTCGCGCGCATCATGTATCTCCTTGACGCCATGTGGCCCGAGGCGGATTGCCTCGGTAAGCCGCACAACCGGCCCCATTCTAGGCCCGCCGGCGCCCAGACCCGCAAATTTCCCCGTGCTTTTGTGTGAACCTGGTCACAGCCAATCCCGGGGAGGCGGCAGCCCCCCGGAAATAGGGTAACTGTCACCGATTGGCGGCAGGTCATGGATGCGTCGCGTCGAAACACGCCTCCGGGGTGATGTCGGCTTGCGGCACCCCCGGTCGCCTCCTATAGTCGCGCCCTCTGTCCCGTATTCCGATTTACAAGAGGTTTTGCATGGACCATTCACGCACGTTGCGCCGGATCGGGCTTTTCAAGCTGGTACCGGATCAGGAACTCGCCAAACTCGTCCCCTTGATGAAGCCGGTGAAGTGCCGTCAGGGCGAGGAGATCTTCCAGGAAGGCTCCAGCGATGACCGGCTGTTCGTCGTGGTACTGGGTAGCGTGCGAGCAACGCGTCGGGTGGAAGGCTCCGAGGAGGCTCCGGTCGCCACCATCGGGTCCGACTCCTACTTCGGCGAACTCGCGCTTGCGAGTGCCGAGCACAAACGCTCGGCGACGGTCACGGCCCTCGAAGACAGCGAGCTCTTGGCGCTTTCGGGCAAGGACGTTGACGCCGCAGCCGAAAAAGATCCGGTCTTCGGTTACTACTTCTACAAGGCCCTGGCCCAAGGTATCGCCGTGCGCTTGCGTGCCGCCGCCGGTGATGTAGCGATCTTGAAGTCCCTCAGCGCCTCGCGCTGAGGCCTGTAACCCCAGCGAATAATTCCCCAGCCCCGCAGCCACGGGGCTGCTCTTGATAGTGATTGACCGGAGTTGTTGCCATGTCTGCTGCCAATGCCCTTCCCGAGACAGATGTCGTCGTCGTCGGTGCCGGTTTTACCGGCCTCTACGCCCTCTACAAGCTGCGCCAGTTCAAGCTGCGCGTGCAGGCCTTTGAAACCGGCAGCGGCGTCGGCGGCGTGTGGTACTGGAACCGCTATCCCGGAGCCAGGACTGACTCCCCCAGCCATATCTATCAGTACTGGTTTTCAGAAGAGCTTCTTGCTGACTGGAACTGGAACGAGCGCTTCACGCCCCAGGAAGAAACCGAGCGTTACCTGAATCATGTGGCCGATCGCTTCGACTTGCGCCGAGATATCACGTTCAATACCCGCGTGACCGCTGCGACCTATGATGAAACCTCTCATCGCTGGATCGTGGAAACGGACACCGGCACACGGCTCAGCGCCCGCTTCATCATCATGGGCTCGGGTGGACTCACGGAGCCTGTCACCCCTGATTTTCCGGGCAAGGAGAGCTTTGCCGGTGAGTGTTACCACACGGCCCGCTGGCCGCGCGAGCCGGTGGACTTCGCGGGCAAGCGCGTCGGAGTGATCGGCACCGGCGCGACCGGAATCCAGGTCATCCAGAGCATTCAGGACAAGGTCGGCCACCTCACCGTTTTCCAGCGGACGGCCCACTACACCATTCCCATGCGCAACCCCAAGCTCGACGACGCTGCACGCGCCGAGCTGCGTGCGCGTTACCCGGAGCTGCGCGAGCTGGTGCAGACCACCACCACGGGCTTCGATTTCAATCCGGATGCACGCGGATATTTCGAGATGACTCCGGAAGAGCGTCGTGCGCAGATGGAGCGGCTGTGGGCCGATGGTTCGCTGATCTTCTGGGTGGGCGCCTTCGCCGACACCCTGATGAATGCCGAGGCCAACGAGGAAATCTCGGAATTCGTGCGCGAGAAGATCCGCGCGCGTATCAAGGACCCGGCAGTTGCGGAGAAGCTCACGCCGCGCGGTTACGGTTTCGGAACGCGTCGTGTGCCGCTGGAAACCGGTTACTACGAGGCCTTCAATCGTGACAACTGCACGCTGGTCGATATCTCGGCCACGCCGATCACGGAAATCACGCCCACCGGTGTGAAGACCCGCGACGGTGAATATCCACTCGACATGCTGATCTATGCCACGGGCTTTGATGCCGGCACCGGCGCACTCACGCGCATCGACATGCGCGGGCGCGGCGGCGTTCTGCTTCGCGACAGCTGGAAGGAAGGCATCCACACCTTCATGGGTCTGCAGGTGCACGGCTTCCCCAACATGTTCATGGTGATGGCTCCGCAATCACCCGCGGCGGCCTTCTGCAACGTGCCCACGTGCTCGCAACAGCAGATCGACTGGATCGTTGACTGCATCGACTTCGTGCGTGCCGAGGGCCGCGCAGCGATCGAGCCCACCGCCGAGGCGGAAGCCAAATGGGTTGCCCATCATGATGAGGTGGCCAACGCGACCCTCATCCCGAAGACCGACTCGTGGTACATGGGCGCCAACATCAAGGGCAAGCGTCGGAGCTTGCTGGCCTATGCCGGTGGGGTGGGCGTCTACAAGCAGCTTTGCGATGAGGTGAAGGCCAAGCGCTACGAAGGGCTGGAGATCGTCTGAAATAGGGTGACAGTTACCTTATTTCCCCTTTGTACCGTGTGCGGCAAAATGGGGTAACTGTCACCGACTTCCCGGCGGGGTACGGAAATAGCCACACTGTGCGCGCAGGCCGGTGAGAGGGCAGGATCCTCTATGTTCAGTTGGAGAAGATAGATGGAGCGCATTCTCTATCACTGCATTGCAGCTCGTTCCTTTCGCCCGCTGTGGGCGCTGGAGGAGCTTGGGCTGGCCTACACGCTGCGCGTGATGCCGTTTCCGCCGCGCGCCCATATAAAGACCTTCAAGCAGGAGAATCCGCTCGGCACCATTCCGCTTTACGTGGAGGGTGATCTGCGCATGACCGAGTCTGCGGCGATCTGTCAGTACCTGGCCGATCGTCACGCGCCCGGTACACTCGCGGTTTCCCCGCATGAGGCCGCCTACGGAAGCTATCTCAACTTTCTGCATTTCGGTGAGGCAACGCTCACTTTTCCGCAAACGCTGGTTCTGCGCTACACGCTTCTCGAGCCACCTGAACGGCGACTGCCCCAGGTAGTGGACGACTATCGACAGTGGTTTCTTGCGCGCTTGCGCGCGCTCGAGTCCCGGCTTGCTGCAGAGGAATATCTCTGCGCCGGCCGCTTTACCGCCGCGGATATCTCGGTGGGGTATGCCTTGCTGATGGCAAAGCATCTGGGGCTTGCAGGAGAGTTCACGCCGGCTGTGGCGGCCTATGCCAAGCGACTGGAAGCGCGGCCGGCCTATGCGGCGGCCTTGGATGCGGAGATTGGTGCGGCGGTGGCACAGGGAGTCGATGCCACACCGCCGTTCCAAAAATTGGTGACAAAAATTGGTGACAGTTACCTGATTTACTGAAAGGCAAGCCAGGAGAAAAGCTGTTTCTTCACTGACCAGTCCCCAGCACAAGGAGGTGCTGCATGACCAGAGTCGCTCGCATCGTCGTTCCGGATGTCCCCCACCACGTGACTCAGCGTGGTGTGCGGCGGCAAACGACCTTCCACGAACCCGCTGATTACCAAGCATATCTCTCCATGCTTGCTGGCGCGTGCCGGCGGTCAGGGACGCGTGTCTGGGCATATTGCCTGATGCCCAACCATGTGCACTTCGTGATGGTGCCGTCTGTCCCCGATGGTCTGCGAGCTGCCCTGGGCGCAGTGCATCGGCAGCACGCTGAAAACATCAACCGCCGATTCGGATGGCAAGGGCATCTCTGGCAGGCGCGGTTTTACTCATGCCCCATGGACGAGAGACATCTGCTCGCTGCCGTGCGTTATGTCGAGTGCAATCCGGTGCGTGCCGGCCTGACGCGAACCGCAGCGGAGTGGCCTTGGTCAAGTGCGCGTGCTCATTTGTGTGGACGCGATGACGAACTGGTGGAAGTGACGCCGATGCGGCAGCGGATCGCGGACTGGTCAACGTATCTCGCCGAGAGTTCATCAGGAGAATTTCTGGAGAACGTCTCCCGGCACACCCGAAGCGGAAGGCCACTCGGGGCTGGGGAGTTTGTGCAATCGCTGGAGAACCGTCTGGGTCGTACGTTGGCCCCGCGGCCCGCAGGTCGCAAGAGGAAGGAAAATCGCTGACCGGAAAATCAGTGACAGTTACCTCATTTCGACAAATAGGGAACTGTCACCAAATAAGCATCACGCTCTGGTGCGAGAGCCTTGGGGTTTCACCCGAGGAAAATAGGTAACTGTCACCAATTTCCTCAGCCGACCGCGCGACGGAGCGCAGGAGCCTCAGCCGCAGGCTTGAGATGCTGCACCTTCGGCATCACCTCGCGGCTTATCATGCCCATCGATTCGCGCCAGGCGTCCGCATGGTCGATGTAATCGGTGCCGAGCGAAATCAACACGCCAAAGCCACCCAGGTCGTCGTACATGGTGCCGATCTTGTCCACTACCTGCTCCGGGGTGCCGACCAGCCAGTTGTGACGAGCGAGATATTCGATGGTCACATCGCTGTCCGGTACCGAGGCGTCGTGCTTGAGGAAGCCGAGGTAGTTGAAGTTGCGGAACAGCGGCAGCAGATGTTCGGCCCATAGCCGTCCCAGGCCGCCATTCACCGCCAGCTTCATCGCAGCGGCTTCGGTTTCCGCCACACAGATCTCGCGACTCACGCGCCACATGTTGCGATCCGCAACCCGGCCCGCGCTGGCTGCGCCTTCCATCACTGTGTTCCAGTGGCCCCGCACATAACCAGTGTTGAGGTTGAGGCTCATGGGAATGAAGCCGCGCTCGCCGCAGAGCTTGAGCGTGTCTGACTTGACGCTGAGCCCGGACAGGCTGATCGGCGGATAGGGCTTCTGCAAGGGCTTCAGGTGCGCGCGCAGCGTGCCTTCCTCATTGGGCGTTGGCTTGCGCACAGTCCAGTACTTGCCCTTGAACTCGAAGTTCTCGTCGTCTCCCCACAGACCCATGATGATGTTGAGGGACTCCTCCAGCATCACGCGATGCTCGCCCTTCATGCCATCCACATTGAACATGGACCAGTCGCTCGGCAGGCCGCCGGAAGCAATGCCGAAGAGGTAACGGCCTTGGCTGATGTGGTCGAGGAAGGCCGCGCGATTGGCGAGCTCGGCCGGATGGTGATACGGCAGCAGGAAGCCACCGGTGCCGATCTTCATGCGGCAGGTTTCGCGCAACGCTTGCGCCACCAGCAAATCTGGCGAGGGATTCGGCTCCCAGGGGCAGGTGTGATGTTCACCGACCCAGGCTTCCACATAACCAAATTCGTCCGCCCAGCGCAGCTGCTTGAGGTCGAATTCGTGGCCATCGAAAAGCGGCCTTTCCGGCGGGTGCGAGGGCATTATGAAATAGCCGAGTTCCATGCGGTGCTCCTGGGCAGTAGTAATCAATGGACGTGAGGCTGAGCCTAGTCAGATCCGCCGCCTTGCGAAAGGGGTCAGAAGACTGGACTCGATCGTGTGCGGCGCAGCAAGGAGCCACGCCCGATTGGGTTCACGAGTAGCACACCTGTGCTACAGTCACCGCAAGCGCTAGTTACAGGGAGCCCTCATGGCAACCACCACCATTCGCCTGCCAGAGAGCCTCAAGACCAAGGTGGCTGCGGCTGCTGAACGTGCCGGGACCACGTCCCACGCCTTCATCCTGGAAGCCATTGCAGAAAAAGCTGAACGCGAGGACCAGCAAGCGGCGTTCAGACACACGGCAGAAGAGCGCTATTCGCAAATTGTCGCCACCGGTATGACCATCCCCTGGGCTGACATGCGTGCCTGCCTGGAGCGCAGTCTGGCCGACGGACACGGCAAACTGATCAACAAGCCAAAAGCGCGCAAGCTGGCCCGTTGATCGTGCCCCGCGTTGAACTCGCGCCGGGCGTGGTCGAGGATTTCTCTCGCATCATCGAACATCTCGTTGCGAATGCGGCCGATACCTCCGGGCAACGAATCGATGAAATCGTCGCAGCCATCGACATTCTGACCCTCAATCCCTTGATTGGTCGTCCTACAGACAACGACATGCGGGAGTTGATCATCGGCCGCGGCCCACGCGGGTACCTCGCGCTTTACCGATACCTGCCTGATCTCGACACCGTCTTTGTGCTCTGTGTGCGCAGTCAGCGTGAAGCCGGGTATGCCAAGGGTGAGCGTTAGCGGCGGTAACGCTTGGGGACGGCCAAGTCTCATCTGCAATCTCAGGACTTTTTCCCTAGGCCTCGGGAATCAAACTGTTCCAGTATGCATGGAAGTTCGCAGCAGGCGCGCAACGACGCTGGCTGCCATCACCTTTTGAAATTTCCGAAGAGGACAGATGAAGTGAAGACTCCCAAGACTTTCGTCCGCATCCTGTTGTTCGTGAGTGGAGCAATGCTGCTCAGTGCGTGCGGCGGGAATGTGAAGGTTGCGATGCCGATGAACCAGTCAGCCGAACAGAAGATGACTGACCAGAAAGCCGCAGTGCGGACGGTAAAAGCTTCAGCTGCAGACGTGCCCTCGCACTTCCTGCTGGCGGTGAAGGGGCATGTTGAGAACGAACTCAATCGGCGCGGCATGCTTGCCAACGGCAGCGCGGACAGCGCGCACCAGATTGACGTGAACGTGACCTACTACCGCATGCGCACCGGCTTCACCCGCATGATGTTCGGTGTACTGGCTGGCAAGGATGGCATCGAGGGGGACGTGACGGTGCACGACGCGGCTACGGGGGAGGTCATTTCCAGGCTGACGGCCTCGAGCTTCAACATCATGGCTGTGGGGAGTGAAGATGATGTGGCCCGCATGTTCGCCGAGCAGGTGGCTATGGCGCTGGAGAATCGCAGGACGGGGACTAATTAAACCTGCTGGAACCGTAAAATCCGGCTCGCATCATCATGAAACAAACAGATCCCCATTCACTGGTGCATGGCATGAGGATCACCCTGCCCAGCGCGGTGGCTTGGCGGGTGATGGCGGAGCTGATGCGTCGCCACGGCAAAGCGCACGACATCAAGATTCTGCAAGTACACCCCGGGATCTCCATCCGGGGATGTTATTACGTATTGTTCGATGCACACCCGACCAGGGTCGATGATGCCCTCTCTCTTGTCCTCAACCTGGGTGGCCCCGCCGGGACTTATCGCGTCAAGCGCAAGGATGGTCGTGCAGACGGGCCGGAGCAGGATTTCCTCTTCTCGATGCTTGGCAACGATCCGGTAAGAGTGCTGGACCAGATTGACAAAGACCTGGGTCTGCGTGCACCCAAAAAACTGCCACCTTCCACACCTGCCATGCTCGTGGCGCGTACCATCGCAGCCTGCCTCGAACACGCGGCCTTGTCCCCGCTGCACATGCGTACTACCGCAGCGTACGTTGATGCCTCTGCATACGGTCCGCATATCGCCGCATGGGCCCGGCACTTTGTACCGGCCAGCACGGAATTCGAATCGCATATCGAGCGCGGCTCGATGCCCTATCAGAAAGCCTATGCAGTGCTCTGGCCCTATATGGCCTTGCACCTCGGCGAGACGCCTGGTGACATGGCGCTCAGTCCAGAGTACGAGGCGCGACCCCTGGCGTTGTTTGACTTCAAGACCGGCCAAGTACAGTTGCGAATCAAGGGGAAACGCGGTGTCAGGTTCAGCCTGCCAGACGAGTACGCCAAGCGTGGGCACACGCTGGATGCGATCTGCCTCCGCATTCTGCGCCACCTCGGCGTGCGTTGGTGATTGGGCCAGTCGATCGGCGCTGCTGGGTTCGCACCTAGCGCAGGCTGTGCGGAGGCCGTGAGAATCGCGGGCTCAACGGCCGCTCCATCTTGAGGAGACTAGGATGACCCTGACCAAAGCCATTCACATTGGCATCGTCATGTGCGCACTCATGTGGGTTGGGTTCATGATGGTCCCGGATTCCCTGCAGTGGATCGTCCCCGGTCTCTGGAGCCTCACCTTGCCATTGGCTGGCTGGGTGCTCGCGGTCGCGGCAGGGCAATCAGTCTGCAGCAAAGCCACGCTATGGGCATGGGCAGTTGTGTTGGTCCTTCTGCCCAGTGTCTCGATCGGCTATGTCATCAGTATGCAGCTGGGCATCACATGGGGAATGGCTATTCGTCCATTTGATCTGCTCGATTCTCTCGCAGCACTGGCCATCATTACTTCCACCGCATGGCCGGCCATGCTCATCGTGCTGTTGTACCTGCTGAAATGGACAAGCGCTCAGTCGGAGAACGCGACGCAGCCACCGCTCCCGACCTGATCCGCCTATTTCTGCGAAATGAATTGGTGACAGTTACCGCATTTCCGGGCTGGCGCAGCCCGTTTCCGCACTCCGAAAATACGGTAACTGTCACCAATTAACCGAATAAACGCGTTAATTGAGTTTTTTGACAAAACACAGACGGCCACTCACCATCCCCTCGAGCAAAGGCTTGTCTGCACTTTGCCACCACCCATCAGGCATCAGGTGTCTCCCGGAACCAGCAGTGAGGGCGCAGTGAATCGTATTCGTGATGGACTGACCGACTGGCATCTCGATTTCTGTCGAACACTCATTCTCCAACTGCTCAGCCGCGGGCCGATCAAGGATCCGGAAAAAGACGAATCCCACGGCAATCTGGCAAGCCTCCTTGCCAAACGGGCGGGGGTTCCCGGGGTTGAGATTGTGCGCGTGAAGGACATCCTCGTCGTTACCAGAACCTACACAGGCATCAGCCATCATCAGAGTTTCGCTGGAGTACCGATAGGGCTGACGGTCAACTTCGGTGGCCTCGAAAATTTTCTGGGGGGCGCGGAGTTCGAAGAGTACGAGAGCTTCAAGTCAGACCCGGTGATCGGCAGCCGATGGGTTCAGAACGTGGAAGAAGCCATTCTCATGACGCTCGGTCATGAGCTGGCACACCATGTCGTCGCGCTCCAGCACAAGAACAAGCCCACCAAGCCCCATGGCGCCGAGTTCAAGGAGGCCTACCAGCTCATACGCCGCTTTGCGGTCAATCCGATGCTGGATGAGTTTGCCGTGGATGCCAAACAGCGCACCGCGGCGCAGTTTGAAGCGCGCCTGATCAAGAAAATCCATGCGCTGCAAAAGATGGCGACAGACGCGACTTCCAACGAGAACGAGGCGGAACGTGCGCTGGCGCAGATGCAGGCACTGAAGAGCAAGTACGGTCTGGCAGATACGCTTCTTTCCGATGATTCCAAACCCCACGTGATTGAGCGAACGGTGCCCGTCGTGCAGCGGGAAGGTTACAAGGCGCTGACCCATCTCTGTTGGAGCATCGCCAGATTCTGCGGTGTGGAAGCTGTCTGGCATCCCGGCCGGCTTACCTGCTGGGAGGAGAAAAACAACGAGCTCCACAAGTTCCGGTGGAGCTACGAGTACATCACGTACTTTGGATCTTCTTCCGATACAGAAATGGCGGTCTACCTCAGCGAACTCATCTTTCATTCGCTGTTCGAGGAATCAAAGCGCTATCGCACGACGAAAGATTATCGGGAAGGATTGGTAGCAGGCCACAAGAGCCGAACCCTGGTCTTCTCTTTCAGGCGGGGATTTGTGGCGCGAATCAATCGGCGCCTGGATGAAGGACGCAAGGCTGTCCGGGAGGAGTGGGTGGCGTCCCGGGCTGATGGGCGTGAGCTCATGACCCACAAGGATTCC
>JBDLQR010000255.1:0-6627 GCA_039800485.1 Pseudomonadota bacterium | reverse complement strand
GTCAGACGAAAGACCTCATGCGCTGAATCAGCCGCTTCCTCGCTGTGGGTTGCCATGATGAGTGTCGTGCCTTCCCGAGCCAGAACCTGCGTCATCAGTTCGATGACCTGGCGGCTGGTTTCCTGATCAAGATTACCTGTGGGCTCGTCCGCCAGGACGAGGGCAGGGCGATGTACCAGTGCGCGTGCGATGGCAACCCGCTGTTGCTCTCCCCCGGAAAGTGTCTCGGGGTAGCGCTGAGCGAGATGGGCGATACCGAGTGCCGCCAGCAGTTCAGTAACGCGCCGCCCATCCTCCTGGCCGTTCAATGCCAGCGGGAGGGCGACATTCCGATGAACATCGAGAACAGGGATCAGGTTGAAGCTCTGAAACACGAAACCCAGGCGTTGCCGCCTGAACAGCGTCCGTCCCGCCTCGTCCAGCCGAGCCAGATCTTGCCCAGCCACCTGCAGCGAGCCCTCCTGAGGCGGTTCCATGGCACCAAGCAGGTTGAGCAGGGTGGATTTGCCCGACCCGCTGCGTCCCAGGATGGCGACGAAGCGTCCGGTCATCACCTCCAGATCGAGACCGGCGAGGACCGCCCGGGTTTCCGGCGGATAGCGCACAGTCAGGCCGCACGCCACCACGGCAGGTGGCGCCGCAAAGGGAGATGGCACGTCGTTCATGACTGAACGGGCAGCCTCGTGGACAGACAATGCATGGCAGGCAGGGCGTCATGAAGGGGCGGTCCCTAAGATACCATCGAGCTCGGGCTTTTCCGGTACCCCAGAACGACGAGGAGGCAAACCGTGCCTATTTCCCCAGCGCTGTTGCGCGAAGTCCCCATGTTCCGGCTGCTCGATGATGCCGGTCTCGCCCAACTGGCTTCCCGGATCCGCGAACGCAGCTACATGGAGGGACAGACCATCTTCCGGATCGGTGATCCCGGGGGGGAAATGCACCTTGTGATCGAGGGCCGTGTCGAGCTCTCGATCGAGGACGCCGCGGGCAAGCGGGTCTCGGTGGCAGTGGCGGAGGCTGGCGAGATCTTCGGCGAGCTTTCCCTGCTGGATGGGCAACCCCGTTCAGTCCACGCCATCGCGCTCACGGCTGCAATGACCGCGGTCATCGACCGGGATGATCTCAAGCGGATGTTCGAACTGCGGCCGGAGACTGCGCTGGACGTACTGGCCACGGTGTCAGGTCGCCTGCGCGAGGCAGACCTCATGCTTGCCCAGAACATGGGCCAGAACGTGAATGAGCTCATCGAAGAGCGTCTCACGCTGGGCGACCGCGTCGCGGACAATGTCGCGCGTTTCGGTGGCTCCTGGCTTTTCATCAACATGTTCATCGGGCTGGCCATGATCTGGATGGGGCTCAATGCATGGCAGTGGTTCTCCTTTCCGTCTTTTGACCCGCCGCCCTTCATCGGCCTCAATCTCGTGCTGTCCATGCTCGCCGCGCTGCAGGCGCCCGTCATCATGATGAGCCAGAACCGGCAGGACGCCAAAGATCGCGTCCGCGCTGAAGTCGATTACGAGGTCAATGTGAGGGCTGAACTCGAAGTGATGCAGTTGCACCAGAAGGTCGATCGCATGAAGGACGAACTCACGGGCCTCATCATCGCGTTGCGCGAGGATCGGCGCTGAACGCCACGGGATTCTCAAGCGTAATTGGTGCGGAATGGGCCCTGACGCACTTTTTTGGGGCGGCTCAGAAGGCTGAGTTGTGGCTTCTCGTGTGTCTGGGTGGTGCCGTGGTACTCCAGAACCTCACCAGACGGCCTGACTCCTTTCTGGCATGGATGCTGCTAATTCCCTGACAGTCGCCGTACTGAGCAGGCACGGCGCCCCACGAATCACCAGATGAGGAGACGGCGAATGAGAGCAAAACTGAAAGGGCTGCGGGGAGCATTGGCCCTCCCTGATGCCCCGCTGAAAAAGTGGCTGTCCGGCGCATTGCTGAGCCTGTCGGGCGCTGCCGCCTGGGCGCAGGATGCCGCGCCCGCGACAATCGACAAGGGCGACACTGCCTGGATGATGGTCTGCACCATGCTGGTCATCATGATGGCCTTGCCGGGGCTTGCGTTGTTCTACGGCGGCATGGTTCGGTCGAAGAACATGCTCTCGGTTCTGATGCAGGTGTTCGTCGTCTTCTCCTTGCTCACTGTCCTGTGGGCCATCTACGGATACAGCATGGCTTTCTCGGGCACCAACATGTGGATTGGCGGCCTTGAGCGCATGTTCCTCGCCGGCATCAATGCGGATTCGCAGGCTGCAACCTTCAGCGACGGAGTGATGATTCCGGAATACGTATTCATCGCCTTCCAGTGCACCTTTGCCGCCATCACGCCTTGCCTGATTGTCGGGGCCTTTGCCGAGCGCATGCGGTTCTCCGCAGTCCTCGTATTCATGGTGCTCTGGTTCACCTTCTCCTACCTGCCAATCGCACGGATGGTGTGGTACGGCGAGGGCTACCTCTTCAAACTCGGCGCTCTGGATTTCGCGGGTGGTACCGTGGTGCACATCAATGCCGGCATCGCAGGCCTCGTGGGTTCCATTATGCTCGGCAAGCGTCTGGGGTACGGCAGTAGTGCCATGCCCCCGCACAATCTGCCCTTGGTGATGATAGGCGCCTCCTTGCTGTGGGTTGGCTGGTTCGGCTTCAATGTGGGATCGAACCTCGAGGCCAATGCCTACGCCGGTCTGGTCTTCATCAACACTTTCCTCGCGGCAGCAGCTGCAGTGTGTGCGTGGACCTTCGGTGAGTGGGTCATGCGCGGCACGCCGACCATGCTGGGCGGTGCCTCGGGTGCGGTCGCCGGTCTGGTTGCGATTACCCCGGCCTGCGGGGTCGCGGGTCCCATGGGTGCAATCGGTCTCGGCATCGTGGCCGGACTTGTCTGCCTCTGGGCCGTCAGCTGGCTCAAGCACAAGCTTGGATACGACGATTCTCTCGACGTCTTCGGCGTGCACTGCGTCGGCGGCATCCTCGGCGCCATCCTCACTGGCGTGGTGGTTTCCCCGAGTCTCGGTGGCACCGGTCTCGACGAGTACTCGATGAGTGGCCAGGTAGGTACCCAGGCGCTGAGCGTCGCGATCACTTGCGTGTGGTCCGCCGTCGTCTCCTTCGTGGCCTACAAGATTGCCGATGTCACGGTCGGACTTCGGGTCTCCGAAGAGAAAGAACGGGAAGGTCTCGACACCGCCGAACATGGCGAGCGAGCCTACTCTGCCTGAGATTGACTTCTTCCCTTCCTCCCGGGCGCCTGCGGGCGCCCTTTTTTTTGCAGCGTCCGGACGGTTCCTGATGAGGCTGACACCGGGTCAGGATGAAACCGCCACCTTGATCTGCTAAAAGGTCAGCATGTGCTGCCGCGCGTATCAGTCTGCGGCTGCACCCCTTTCGCCAGTACCCAGGTGGAGAATTTCGACGATGTCACGTGCACTTGCATTCCGCTTCATGGGGGTCGGTAACGCCAAGGCCTCTGATCTCGGGAGTGCGGCAGGCGTGGTCGAAGTGGACGGTGCGCCAGCGCTGCTGGTGGACTGCGGACCTCGCACCCTGGACGATTACCAACAGCACTATGGCGAGGAAGTTCCGTCCGCGGTGTTCCTCACGCATCTGCACCTCGACCATATCGGTGGCGTGGAGCAGCTTTTCTACCGGGCTTACTTTCGACCCGGTCCGCCGGTCCGTCTTTTCGTTCCTTCCGTGCTGGTGGCAGGCCTCCATGAGAAGCTGGCCACCTCGGCGCATGTGCTGAGTGAAGGCAGGGCAAATTTCTGGGATGCCTTTCATCTCGTTCCGACTTCCGGTCACTTCTGGTTGCGCGATCTCCTGTTCGAGGTTTTCCCCGTGCGCCACAGTGGTTACCGTGGCGCCTTCGGTCTTGCGCTGCGCGGATCCTTCCTCTACTCGGGGGACACGCGCCCCATCCCTGAAATCGTCAGCAGCTTTGCCTGCGCCGGGGAAACCGTTTTCCACGACTGCGCTCTGCGAGGATCACCCGCGCACACGGGACTTGATGACGTGATTCGCGAATACCCGGAAGAGATTCGGCAACGCATGATCGCCTACCACTACGAATCCGAGGAATCGGCAAGACAGCTCGAACAGGCTGGCATGCAGGTCGCGCGGCCAGGTCAGGCTTTTCCCCTCCGTAGCCCGTTGGCACTGCAGGCCTGAGGCTGCGGCCACCCCCCTGTTGCCAAACCCTCAAGGGTCCCCGGTGTGCGTTTCCAGGGTTCGCAGTGCGCGCCGCATGGCCGGAAAGCTCTGCGGCGCGCCGCTGATGGAGTCCTCGAATGCAACCGCAAGAAACTGGCCGTCCAGCGCCATGCAGGCGACCAGTCCCGTGGCAGGGTTCTGGCCGAAGCTGCCAGCCCAGCGCCAGGAGGGTACCTCGCGGGAACCGAGGCGCAGAGGCGGCGTTTCAGGTTGCCAGAACGCATCTTCACGCCGCCGTCTGATTTCCTGCAGAAAAGCCTCGACACAAACGGCTGTGTCCCCCGCCGACAGACCCTGAGGGACCTCTGCCAGCGTGATCATCAGCCGGGCTGCCGGATGTGTGGAGCTTCCCTCGAACTGCCAGGTGTTGCCACTGGCAGACCGCACCACGTCTGGAGCGCCGAGGAAAGGCGGGGGCTCAAAGGCAAAAGGTTGCCCTGCGTGCGCCTTCTGCAAGCCGACAGACATCAGGGCAGTGATCAGAGCTGCCAGCCCGATGCAGACGTGTGTGCCTGTGTTCAGACCCATGGCGGAATGCGGGGTTTGTTAGACTGACCGCATGATAAAGGCTCAAAACCCCAAAGTGTGGCGATGGCTTGTGCAGGGAACCCTCTCAGGCTTGGTGTTGCTGCTGGCCGCATCCTGGTCACAGGCGATGAGCCTGCAGGAAATCGAGCTGGCCCAGAAGGAAGCCTTGGCCCCCGTTCTGGAGCCCGCACAACGAACCCAGCTGGAGCAGCTCTACACCCAGGCCCTGGCCTCCGCCCAGGCTGCGGAGGGTTATGCGGCGCGTGTTGCAGCTTACAAGGAGGCCCCAGCCCGCCGGGACCGCACGCGCAAGGAACTGCTCGGCCGCATCGCGCAAATGTTGCGGCTGAAGGCCACCCCGACGGTCAGCCAGCGCGAGCGCACGCTGGATGCCCAGTCGCTCGAAAATCTGCAGGAGCTCACGCGCTCCGAGCGCGCCACGCTGGAGGGCAAGCTGGCGAGCTATGAGCTCAAATTGCGCACGCTGGCCAGTCGTCCTGCCGAGCTTGCGCGGGAGCGAACGACGGTGGCAGCGCGCCTTGCAACCCTGGACGGAGAAAGGGCGGCCTTGCTCGAGGGAGCGGGCGATGCCTTGCCCAAGGCGCGGAGTGTGGCCCTTGATGCTGAATACGCTGCACGCCAGATGGAGCTCGAGATGCTCAATCTCGAGCAAATCAACGTCGGGGGCGAGGAAGAGATTACCGGCCTGCGCAGGGAACTCGTGCTGCTTGATCTGGAGCGCTTGTCGGCGCGGGTCACCACCCTCGGCGAGCTTCTGATCGAGCGCAGGGAGGCCGAGGCTGCCTCGGTCCGCGAGTCCGTTGCCCTGGCTCAAGGTGACACCGCGGAGTTGGACCCGGCGCTGCGCGATGTGCTGCAGGAGACGGCGGACCTGAGTGCCGAGCTCGAGGGGCTCGTTGCCGCGCAAACGGACACCGTGCGTCGACGTGGTGAATATGCCGAGTTGCGGCAGCGACTCAACAGTGAATTTGAAACCTCACGCCAGAGACTGCAGCTCTCCGGAACTTCGGCCACCCTCGGCCGAGTGCTGGTGGAGAAGCGGCGACGCCTGCCGCGGCTGGCACAGCTCACCGCGCAAGCCAAGCGTCACGCGGCAGAAGCCACACGTGGCAGCCTGCGGCGAATCGAGATCGATGAACGTCGCGCGGACATTGCGGCATTCGCTGGCGCCGCACCCCCGGAAGACCCGCGTCCAGCAGAAGTGGAAGAGCGGCACCAGAAAACGCTCGCGCTGGGCGTTGCCCAGGACAGTGTGCTGGTCAACCTCGATGCCAACTATGCGGCTTACCTGCGACAGCTGGATGCCACTGACTCGGAACTGCAGCAGCTCATCAAGACAGTGACCGAGTATCAGGTGCTGCTGGACGAGCGCCTCATGTGGATACCCAATGCGTCGCCCTGGTCTTTCGCAACCCTTGCGGAGCTGGCGCGCTCGGTGGCTGGCCTCGGTGGCATCGTGCCGTGGCGTCAGGTAACCAGTGAGCTTGTGCAGGCATTGGCCGATCAGCCCTTGCGAGCGCTGGCCTTTCTTCTGGTCAGCGCCGCCAGTCTCGCCCTGCGTCCACGGCTGCGCCGTAAACTGGTGGATACCGCCCGCGCTCAAGGCAACGCGGAAACACGCACGGCACGCGCCTCACTGACGGCGATGTGTCTCATGTTCATCGTGGTGCTGCCCTGGCCAGTCTTGCTGCTTGGCCTTGGTCTTTCTCTTGAGGCAGGAGAGGGCATCACCGGCTTTTCCGGAGGGGTCGCGCGTGCGGCAATCACGGCAGCAGTGCTGTGGGCTGTCGCCGCCTGGTGCTCTCTCGCCCTGTCTGCAGAGGGGCTCGTGGGCGCTCATTTCCCTGCGGAGGCGGTGGCGGTGCGGCG
>JBDLQR010000254.1:0-8102 GCA_039800485.1 Pseudomonadota bacterium | reverse complement strand
CGGTTGCGGTACTGCGCGGGTGCGGATGTCAGCCAGCGAGGAGCCTGCCTGCGGTTCGGAGAGACACATGGTGCCGTAGTAGCGACCGCTCACCAGAGGCTCCAGGTATTTGCGCCGATGTTCGGCGGTACCGATGCTGGCCAGCAGGTTGGCCGCCGCGATGGTCAGGAAGGGGTAGGCGGCAGTGGAAACATTCGCGGCACTGAAATACAGCGCGCAGCACTGTGCGATGGTCCATGGCAGTTGCATGCCGCCGACCTCGGTATCGAAGGAGGCGCCCATGAAGCCGCCTTCGACATAGGCATCGAGCGCTTGCTTGACCTCGGGGATGAGATGCACACGCTCGCCATCGAAGGTCGGCTCGTGTTCGTCTGCCTTGGCTGCGTGAGTAGCAAAGCGCGTGCTTGCGAGCGTCTCCGCCGCATCAAGGATGGCGTCATAAACGCCACGGTCCTGCCCGACGTACCGTGGGCAGCGTGTCAGATCCTCGATGCCGAGGAATTCATAGAGCAGGAATTCGAGATCCCTGCGATTGACCAGAACACTCATGTCAGGATTCGGCCCGGCTGCGTGGAAACCGGGCCATTGTAGGGGAGTCCGGTCGGGCGATCAGCCGTTCAGGCGAGATACCCGCCGTCCACCGTCACGAAGCTGCCCGTCGTGTAGGACGCAGCATCCGAGACGAGATACAGCACCGCCCCCGCCATTTCACTCGGTTCGGCGGAACGCTTCAGCGGGGTACGCGCCCGCGCCGGGGCCAGGAAGGATTCGTCGTCGTGCAACGCCTGGGCGAAGCGGGTGCGGGTGACACCTGGAATCAGCGCGTTCACCCGGATATTGAACTCACCGCACTCGTTGGCAAAGGCCTGGGTCATGTTGAGGATGCCCGCCTTGCTGATGGAATAGATCGCCTGTTTGTCACCGGGAGTGATGCCGTTGGCTGAGGCCACATTCACGATCGCGCCGCCACCGGTCTGCTGCATCCGCTTCGCGGCCGCCACCGAGGTATAAAAATATCCGCGAAGGTTGACTTCCAGCGTCTTCTCGAAGGCGGAAACAGGGGTGTCAAGAATGTGTCCGTAAAAGGGATTTGCAGCGCCATTGTTGACCAGAATATCGATGCGCCCGTGTGTGGCGTCGATATGCTTGAAAAGCGCCTCGATCTGCGCCAACTCACCCAGATGGCAGGCCTGGGCCTCGGCCTTGCCGCCCTTGGCGCGGATGGCCTCGACCACGGACTGACAGCCTTCAATCTTGCGGCTGGTGACAATCACATGCGCGCCGTAGTCGGCGAGGATGTGCGCGATCGCCTCGCCAATCCCGCGGCTGCCCCCTGCTACCACTGCGATACGACCGTCGAGATCAAAATGATTGCGAGCCATGCTCCACCTCGTTGATTGCTTATGAGAACTGCAGGGCCCGCAGGTTACCTGCCAAGCGCCCGGATCGCCCCGGATCAGGGATAGAGCTTGCGGCTCTCCCAAGTCTCCCCGCGACGGGTGAAACAGGTGCGGTCGTGCAAACGGAACGGGCGTTCTTCCCAGAATTCGATCAGCCTCGGCACGACACGGAAACCGGACCAGAATGCCGGGCGCGGCACCTTGCCCAGCCCAAAGCGCGCGGCCTCGGCAGCAACGCTTTTCTCCAATGCGAAACGCGACTCCAGCTCATGCGACTGACGCGACGCCCAGGCACCGATCTGGGAATCCCGGGGGCGGCTCGCAAAATAGGCATCCGCTTCCTCGTCGCTCACGAGCGCCGCGGCGCCTTCCACCCTCACCTGCCGGTCCAGCGATTTCCAGTGGAAGCACAAGGCCACTTCGGAATGTGTCTGCAAGGCTTCGCCCTTGCGGCTGCCGAGGTTGGTGTAGAACGTGAAACCCCGGGCGTCGAAGCCGCGCAACAGCACCATCCGCAGCGAAGGCCGGCCAGAGGCATCGACCGTGGCAAGCGACATGGCGCTGGGATTGTTGGGTTCCCTCGCCTCAGCCTCCGCCAGCCACTCTGCAAACCAGTCGAGGGGATCGCGCTCGCTCATCAGGAGAAAGGATTGCGCAATACGATGGTGTGGGCGCGATCCGGTCCGGTGGAGATCATGTCGATGGGGCTCTCTGCAACCTCGGAGATCCGGGTGAGGTAGCGACGCGCGTTCAGGGGCAGCCTGTCGTAGTCAGTGATACCGACAGTGGATTCCTGCCAACCCGGCATCGTTTCGTAGACTGGTTCGACTTCCGCCATGGCCTCGGCACCGATGGGTGAGGATTTGAGCTCACCCCGTGCGGTGCGGTAGCCCACGCACAGCTGCAGTTCATCCATGCCATCCAGCACATCCAGCTTGGTGACACAGAGGCCCGAGATGCCATTGGTCATGCGCGAGCGACGCAGCGCCACGCCATCAAACCAGCCGCACCGGCGGGGACGGCCGGTCGTCGCGCCGAACTCGTGACCGCGAGTCGCCAGACGCTCTCCGGTCTCATCAAAAAGTTCCGTGGGAAACGGCCCCGACCCGACGCGCGTGGTATAGGCCTTGGTGATGCCGAGCACGTAATCCATGCGGCAAGGACTCGCGCCGGTGCCCGTGGCGGCATAGCCCGCGGTGGTATTGGACGAGGTCACGAAGGGATAGGTGCCATGGTCCACATCGAGCAGGCTGCCCTGCGCGCCCTCGAACAGCACATTGCCGCCCGCGTTCTGGATGTCATGGATGATCTCCGCCACGTCAGCCACCATGGGGCTGATCTCCTCGGCGAACTTCATCTGCTCATCGAGAATGCGCTGGAAATCGAGCTTCTCGACCTTGTAATAGTTGGCAAGGACGAAGTTGTGATAGTCCAGCACTTCGCCGAGCTTGGCCGCAAAGCGTTCGCGATAGAGCAGGTCATCAATGCGCAGCGCTCGTCGCGCGACCTTGTCCTCGTAGGCAGGCCCGATGCCACGTCCCGTGGTGCCGATGGCCTGCGCACCACGTGCTTTTTCCCGCGCCTGATCGAGCGCTGCGTGGTAGGGCAGGATAAGCGTGGCAGCAGGGCTCACCTGCATCCGCTGGCGCGCCGGAATGCCCTTGGATTCGAGCATGCGCAGCTCTTCCATGAGGGCCGCCGGTGATACCACCACCCCGTTTCCGATGAGGCAGCGTACGCCCTCACGCAGGATCCCCGAGGGGATGAGGTGCAAGACGGTCTTCACTCCCTCGATCACCACCGTGTGCCCGGCATTGTGTCCGCCCTGGAAGCGTGCCACTGCCGCCACATGCTCGGTGAGCATGTCCACTACCTTGCCCTTGCCTTCATCGCCCCACTGGGCGCCGATGATCACAACCGATTTGCTCAAGTCCGTTCCCCGCGTGAATTGTTTGATGACGGTGGGCGCCGAGGGCACCCGCACCTCATGCCGGCACGACCTGCCAGTCTGTTCCGTTCCGCTGCAATAACCGGGTGCACCCGGTCTGCTCTGCTCCGCCGGCCTGCGCTGGCAATGCCTGAATCACCACTTCGCCCCGGGCACGTAAAGCCTCGATGGCTGCAAGGAGGTCCGGTTCCAACCCGGCAGGCGCGAAAATTCCGGCCGAGGCTGGCTGCGGCAAATGACTGATAGTCGCCAGCAGTTTCATGTCTGCACTGAATCCGGTCGCTGGTCGCGCCCGCCCGAACCAGGCACCGACGTTATCGTAGCGCCCCCCCCAGGCGATGGCGCGCCCGAGCCCGGGAGTATAGGCGCCGAACATGATGCCGGTGTGGTAGTGGTATCCGCGCAGCTCCGCGAGGTCAACGTGGACATCGGCCGAGGGTGAGCGTCGCTCGAGTTGGGCAACCAGCGCCGCAAGTGTCTCCACTGCCGTGATGACCTCCGCCGGCGCTGCCTGCAGGGCGTGCCTCGCGAGGTCAATGATCTCAGTGCCCCCGTTGAGCCTGAGCAGCGCACGGAACATCTCGGCCCGCGCGGACGCCATGCCGACTGTCCGCACGACCTCATCCACGTCGGCGCGATCCTTGCGCAGCAGGGCATCGAGCAGCGCGGATTCGGCGGTGGGCTCCAGCGCCGCAGCGCGGCCCAGACCGCGAAAAATTCCCATGTGGCACAGTTCGAGCGTCACCTCGCGGATACCGAAATCGGACAGCAGCGCGAGCATCAGGCTCTGTACTTCGGCGTCGGCATCGATGCCGGCATGCCCGTAGAGCTCGGCACCAACCTGCAGGGGATTGCGTGAACCGGCAAATTTCTCTGGCAGGGTGTGCAGGATGGGTCCCAGATAGCACAGCCTCTGGGGACCTTCGACCGGCAGGCGATGCGCATCGATACGGGCAATCTGCGGGGTGATGTCGGCCGGAATGCCGAGCATCCGGCCGCTGATCTGATCAGTCAGCTTGAATGTCTGGGTCTCCAGATCCTCGCCCACCCCTGAGAGCAGGGAGTCGAGAAACTCCACCATCGGGGGCATGCAGAGCTGATAGCCCCAGCGCGCGAACAGGGACAGCGCCCGGGCACGCATCAATTCCATGCGTGCGGCCTCGGGCGGCAATTGCTCATCCACGCCATCCGGCAGCAGCCAGCGACTCTGCGACGTCAACATCAGGACCTCACGATAAACAGCAGCACCACCCCGGCCAGCATGCTGGCAGCACCTACCGTGCGCAGGGTGCGGTCGTCGCAATTGCCCAGGTTGCGCATGGCCTCACGCCACCGCCCCGGATTGAGGAAGGGCAGGATGCCCTCCAGTACCAGTACGAGGGCCAGTGCGGCCCAGAGATCATTCCACATCCGATTCCGTTTCCGGGTCACCGGGCGCCCCCTCCGTGGCGCCCGCGTGGCTCACGCTCGTTGCCCGCCGTTCAACGGGCAGCCGGGTTCCTGAAGTATTTGAAGAATTCGGAATCCGGCTGCATGAGCATCAAGTCGCGCTCGCTCTTGAAGCTGGCGCGGTAAGCGCTCAGGCTGCGGTGGAAATCATAGAATTCAGGGTTGCGGCCATAGGCTTTGGCATACGTGGCAGCGGCGATGGCATCACCTTCACCGCGCAGGATTTCCGAGTTCTTGTAGGCCTCGGCGCTGATCACGGCGAGCTGGCGATCCGCATCGGCACGGATGGTAGTGGCTTCGCGCTCACCGCTGGCCCGATTCTGGCGCGCGACACGCGCGCGTTCCGAACGCATGCGTTCGTAGACCGAGTTGTTCACTTCCGTCGGCAGGTCGATGCGCTTGAGACGGACGTCCACTATCTCGATGCCGAGTTCCTCACCCAGATCCTTGGTCCCGGTCACGATGCCCCTGATCACGCCTCGATCGCCCGCGACCACTTCCTGCAACGTGCGCTTGCCGAACTCATTACGCAGCCCGTCATTCACCTTTTGGTAGACGAGAATCTGCGCCCGCCGCGGGTCGCCGCCGGCTGCGAGGTAGAACCGGACCACGTCCTTGATACGCCAGCGCACGAAGGAGTCGACGATCACGTCCTTCTTCTCACCGGTCAGGAAGCGCTGCGGCTCGAATTCGATGGTCTGCAGACGCGCATCGAACTTGGCGACGTTCTGGTAGAAGGGAATCATGAAATGCAGGCCCGGCTCATAGTCCGCGCGCTTGATTTCGCCCAACTGGAACAGGATGACCTTTTCGGCCTCGAATACCCGGAAGAGGCTCATCGACAAGCCCGCGATCGCCAGGACCACAACCAGCAGGATACGGGTCAGCATCAGCGGGTTCCTCGCAGACGGTTGTTCTCACGCAGCCGGGCGAGCGCATCTTCACGACCGGAGTACACATCGGGATCAGCGACCGCAGTGCTTCCCTGCGGTTCGCTCTCTGACGGCGCGGCAGCGCCGGCCTTGGCTGTACCGCGCTCCAGCAGGCGGTCCAGCGGCAGGTAGGTCACGTTATTGCTCCCGTCCTGATTCATGAGCACCTTGCCGGTGTTACCCAGCACGGACTCCACTGTTTCCAGATAGAGGCGCTGCCGCGTGACCTCTGGCGCTTTCTCATAAGCCGTCAGGAGTTCCTCGAAGCGGCGTGCTTCACCCTCCGCCCGCGAGACCACCTCGGATTTGTAGGCCTCTGATTCCAACCGGATGCGTGCCGCCTCACCCTGGGCTCGCTCGACTATTTCGTTGCGGTAGGCTTCGGCCTCGTTGATCTTGCGTTGCTTGTCCTCACGGGACTTGATCGCATCGTCAAACGATGACTTCACGTCTTCCGGCGCGGTGGCACTCAGCATGTTGACGCTGGTGATCTCGATGCCGCTCTCGTAGGCATCCAGCATTTCCTGCATGAGCTTGCCGGCGTCCGCAGCCACCTGCGCTCGCCCTTCGTTGATCACGAAGTCGAAGGTGTTTCCGCCGATGGATTCGCGGATGGCACTTTCCGCCGCGCGCTGCACGCTCTGATCCGGATCAGCGATACGCAGGAGGTACTTGAACTCATCCTTGATGCGGTACTGCACTGCCAGTTCCAGTTGAGCGATGTTCTCATCCTTGGTGAGCATCGAGGCATTCACCGTGAACCCGCGAATCTGCTCCACGTTGAGCTTGATGACCCGCTCGAAAGGACGCGGCAGACGAAAATGCGGTCCTGGCTGCAGAGTCGTCACATATTTGCCGAACCGCAGCACCACGCCCCGCTCAGCCGAGTCGATACGCCAGAACATCTCGTAGACGAGACCGAGCACCACGAGGATGCCGATCAGCGCGAGTGTGGATTTCGGAGTCGGGCCCGCCGGCCGTTCGCCGCCGGCACCCGGTCGACGGCCCTTGCCGCCAAACAGGGCGCTGAGCTTGTCCTGCAGCTTGCGCACCACTTCGTCCAGATCCGGAGGGCCCTGCTCATTGCGCCGGCCGCCCCAGGGGTCGCGGTTACCGTCGTTAGGTTCATTCCAACCCATTAAATTCTTTCTCGTTTCTTGCCCGGATACCGCATCGGGCGGACTTTGGATTGTAGGGAGTCGCCCCCCTCACTTCAATTCGCGGGCGCGGCGGCAGCCTGCAGTTGCGCCCAGCGTGCCTCACTCAGGGTGACTTCCAGTGACCACCCGCCCTCGGGCAGGGCTGCCTCTGAGAGGACTGCACCGGCCGCGTAAAGTTGCGCGCGCAGACGTCCTGCACTCGCAGGGAGTTCCAGGTGGCGACGGGCCTTGGTCAGGTCGAGATGGGCGGAGACCGCTTCGCGCAGGAGATCGAGTCCGAGACCGGCCTGGGCGGAGACCCAGACACGGGCAGGACTGTCCTCGGTGGCGGCCTCCATGCGGGGTTCAGGCGTGGCCGTGAGATCAATCTTGTTGTAGACCTCGATCACCGGTGTGTCGCCGGCGCCGATGCGCTCCAGCACACCCCGGACTTCCGCGCGACGCGCATCGAGATCCTCCGCACTGGCATCAATCACATGCAGCAACAGGGTGGCATCCTTGGTCTCGTCCAGCGTTGCCTGGAAAGCAGCCACCAGTTCGGGTGGGAGATCCCGGATGAAGCCAACCGTGTCGCTGACCAGTACAGGATGCTCTCCGGGCACGTTCATCTTGCGCAGCGTCGTATCCAGCGTCGCGAACAGCTGATCTGCGGCATAGGTGTCGCTGGTGGTCAGGCGATTGAACAGGGTGGATTTGCCCGCGTTCGTGTAGCCGACCAGCGCCGCGGTGGAGAGTGCGGCGCGCTTTCTGGCCCGTGTGCCCTGTGCACGCTGTCGGCGGACTTTCTCGAGGCGATCGGACAGTTGCTTGATGCGCCTGCCAATCAGCCGACGGTCCGTTTCGAGCTGGGTTTCTCCCGGCCCGCGCAGACCGATGCCGCCACGCTGGCGCTCGAGGTGCGTCCAGCCGCGCACCAGGCGCGTCGAGAGGTGCGTCAGCTGCGCCATCTCCACCTGCAGCTTGCCTTCGAAGGACCGCGCACGCTGGGCAAAGATGTCCAGGATGACGCCGGTGCGATCGAGTACCCGACAGGAGAACAGGCGTTCCAGGTTGCGCTCCTGTGCTGGCGACAGACTGCGATCGAACAGCACGACGTCTGCGCCGTGCAGGGTCACAGCCTCCTGAATCTCGCGTGCCTTGCCCTCACCTACGAAGTAGCGGGGATCTGGCCTGTCCCGGCGGGCATGCATGGTGGCTACCGGGTCAACGCCGG
>JBDLQR010000253.1:0-8338 GCA_039800485.1 Pseudomonadota bacterium | reverse complement strand
CCGAACTCGGCGCAGCGATGCAGCGTCGGCACTGCACGACCGGGATTGAGCAGGCCTGCGGGGTCGAACGCTGACTTCAAGCGATGGAACTGCTCCAGCTCGGGGGTCGAGAACTGCACGCACATCTGATTGAGCTTCTCCACACCCACCCCGTGCTCACCGGTGACCGTGCCGCCCACCTCTACACAGAGCTCCAGAATCCTGCCGCCGACCTCCTCCGCCAGCGCGAGCTGACGGTCGTCATTGGCATCAAAAGCGATCAGTGGATGAAGATTGCCATCCCCGGCGTGAAAGACATTGGCAATCAAGAGCCCGCTCTCCTCGGACAGGGCAGCGATACGCTCCAGCACATGCGCCAACTCACGCCGGGGGATGGTGCCATCCATGCAGAAGTAATCCGGTCTAACACGGCCAATGGCCGGAAAGGCGGATTTGCGACCCTGCCAGAAGCGCAGGCGCTCCGCCTCATCCCGTGAGCAGCGCACCTCGGTCGCGCCCACCTCCAACAGCAGCCGGCGCACGCGGTCGATCTCGGCTTCCACCTCAGCTTCCACGCCATCGAGCTCGCAGAGCAGAATCGCCGCGGCGTCCGTGGGGTATCCGGCATGACAGAAATCTTCCGCCACCCGCACCGCGAGCTGGTCCATCATTTCCAGCCCGGCGGGAATGATCCCTGCCTCTATGATGCCTGCCACGGCGCGGCCTGCCGTCGCCACATCGGCAAAAGCTGCAAGCAACACGCGCGCAACGGGCGGGCGCGGCAACAGGCGCACGGTCACTTCCATGATGACGCCAAGCAATCCCTCGGAGCCGTTGATCGCAGCCAGCAGGTCCAGCCCTGGTGCATCGAGCGTGGCACCGCCGAGTTCAACCCAGGTGCCATCGCTCAGGAAGAGTTTCACACCCAGTACGTTGTGCACGGTCAGGCCGTACTTGAGACAGTGCACGCCCCCGGAGTTTTCAGCCACATTGCCACCGATCGAGCAGGCAATCTGCGAGGAAGGATCAGGTGCATAATGCAGTCCGTAAGCCGCGGCAGCTTCGGAGATGGCCAGATTGCGGACGCCAGGTTCGAGCACGGCCACGGCGTTGTCCGGATCCACGGACAGGATGCGATTGAAGCGGCTCAGGCTCAGCACGCAGCTTTCGGCCAACGGGAGCGCGCCGCCCGAGAGTCCCGTGCCGGCGCCGCGCGCGATGACCGGCACACGATGCGCCGCGCAAGTCTGGAGAATCCTGTGGACTTCCTCGCGTGTGCGCGGCACGCATACCACGCGCGGAATCTGCCGATAGGCGGAGATACCGTCGCACTCGTAAGGACGCTTGGCTTCCGCGGACAGCAGCAGCGCGTCCGGCGGCAGAAAGGTGGCGAGCTCGGCTTCGAGACTCACCGCGGCTCGCTCAGCTGGAGAACGTGTGGTGGGCAGGGATCACCACCACGCCATCAGCGGTGACCGGAAAACGCTCCGCATCGCGCGCCGGGTCGATACCAATCCGTTCACCGGGCGGAATGTGCACATTGCGGTCGCAGATGACGCGACGAACCTGGGCGCCTTCCCCCACGGTCACGCCCGGAAACAGGATCGAGTCCTCCACCATGGCGCTGTCGTCGATATAGACCCGGTTGCCGAGCACACTGCGGCTCACGCCCCCGCCCGCGATCACGGTGCCGCCCGAAACGATGGAATTGACGCAGATCCCTTCATTGCAGGAGCGCCCGGGCACGGTGCGCGCCGGAGGACGCTGCTGCTGATAGGTGCGCACTGGCCAGTCGGCCTGATAGATGTCCAGGGGCGGCTCCAGCCTCAGCAGGTCCATGTTCGCCTGATAGAAATCATCGAGGGATTGCAGATCACGCCAGTACTTGTCCTGCGACACGCGCCCGAACTCGCCACCAAAGCGGTAACCCGCGATGCGCGCACGGCCTGCCAGCTCACGCCGGATGAGATCGATCAGATTCTGCGAACGCGCCCCGTCATTGCCGAGCCCCTTCAGGCACTGGACCAGACAATCGCGACGGAAGGCGAATACACCCATGGGACCGTAAACGCCCTCCTCGCGCGGCAGCAGCGCCGGCGGGTTGTGCTCGCGGATGGCCGGCACGTCGCCCTCGCGCACTTCGAAGCTGGCCGGGAAACGGGACCCGAGTGCGGTCTCACTGTCGATTGCGGCAATCGTGACATCCGCGCCGCGCCGCACGTGGTAATCGACCATCGCAGCGTAGTCCATGCGGTAGATCTGCTCACCGGAGATGATGAGCACCGTCTCGTCCGCTGCGCCATCGAGGATGTAGAGGTTCTTGCAGATGGCGTCTGTCTGCCCACTGTAGATGCTGAGCTCGGCCGTGATGGGCGGAGAGACGGTGTTCACGAACTCGCCCATGTCGGTGTTGAAGATCGACCAGCCATCCCGTACATGATTGTGCAGTGACAGCGAGTTGAACTGGGTCAGCACGTTGATCCGCCGCAGGCCGGAATGCATGCAGTTGGTCAGCACGAAATCAATCACCCGGTAGTTGCCGGCATAGGGCAACGCGGCCGTGGTACGGCGGGCGGTCAGTGGCATCAGCGGCTGGCCGTCGCCGATGGCGAGAACCAGAACCGTGGTTTCGGGAAGCGCGGAAGTCTGCATGGGCGAGACCGGACGGGAGGCATTCCATTGTAGCGCCGGCCTTCCGGCCGACGGAACCCGCAGGACATGCAAATCACTTGCGGTATTTGGTAGTCGCTTGATCCCCAATGGGTTATCTTTGCCCGACAAGGCGCCGTCCCGGCGCCACGGCATGCCCCTCGCCCATGGCGGAAGAAATCCTAGTCAACGTCACGCCCCAGGAGACCCGCGTCGCATTCGTCGAGAATGGCGTGCTGCAGGAACTCCTGATCGAGCGCACCCGGCGCCGTGGATTTGTCGGCAATCTGTATCTGGGCAGGGTCAACCGGGTGCTGCCGGGCATGGGCGCGGCCTTCGTGGATATCGGGCTGCAACGCGCGGCCTTCCTGCATGTTTCAGACATCGTCTCCGCGGCCGAACGCAAGCAGACGACCGGGCAGGAGGTATCCATCGAGCAGGCGGTCCATGAGGGCCAACTGTTGCTCGTGCAGGTCGCCAAGGAGCCGCTCGGCAGCAAGGGTGCACGCCTGACCACTTACGTCAGCATCCCGTCCCGCTACCTTGTCTTCATGCCCGACACCAATTCCCTTGGCATCTCCCAGCGCATCGAGAATGAGGACGAGCGCAAGCGCCTGCGGGACATCATGCTCGCGCTGGAACCCGGTCTGAAACCCTTGAGCGCACCGTTGGAAGACGGCCTGCCACCTGCTCTCGACGCGCGCGATGAGGCCTCGGGCGGGTTCATCGTACGCACGGCGGCCGAGGGCGCGACGGCCGAAGACCTGAAGGCGGACGGCCTTTTCCTGCGCAGGCTGTGGGGTTCCATCCAGGAACGGGTGCGTGCCGGCAAGGCAACCCAGGTCGTGTACGAGGATTTGCCGCTGGTCCTGCGCATGATCCGGGATCTGTCGGCCAGCCAGGTCGAGAAGATTCGCATCGACTCCCGTGAAACCTATCTGCGCGCCCGGACCTTCGCGGAAGAATTCACGCCCGAACTGGTCGCCACTCTGGAACACTATCCCGGTGAGCGACCGATCCTCGATCTGCATTCCACCGAGGATGAAATCCAGCGGGCCCTGCAGCGCAAGGTCGACCTCAAGTCAGGTGGGCATCTCGTCATCGATCAGACCGAGGCCATGACCACCATCGACGTGAACACCGGCGGATTCGTCGGCCACCGCAATCTTGAGGAAACCATCTTCAAGACCAACCTCGAGGCAGCCCAGGCCATCGCCCGTCAGCTCCGGTTAAGGAATCTTGGCGGCATCATCATCGTCGACTTCATCGACATGCTGGAGGAGGATCACAGACGCCAGGTGCTGCGCGCGCTGGAGAAAAGTCTGGAGCGGGATCATTCCAAGATCACGATCAGCGAGGTGACCTCGCTGGGCCTCGTGCAGATCACCCGCAAGCGCACGCGCGAAAGCCTGGAGCATGTGTTGTGCGAGTCCTGTCCCACCTGCAGCGGACGTGGCTCGATCAAGACCGCAGAGACCGTGTGCTATGAGATATTCAGGGAAATCCTGCGCGAGCAGCGTCAGTATGATGCGCGCCGTCTGCTGGTGGTGGCGGCCCAGAACGTGGTCGACCTCCTGCTTGACGAAGAATCGACGAGTGTTGCCGAACTCGAAGAGTTCATCGGCATCCCCATCCGATTCCAGGTTGAAACAGCCTATACGCAGGAACAGTACGACGTCGTCCTGCTCTGACACGTCAGCTGCGTGATGCACGGATTCTTCAAAGCATGGTGGCGGGTGGTGTGGAATGCCTGCGCCCTGCTGCTGGCCCTGGCTGCCCTGCTGTCCCTGACCCTGCGCGCGACCCTCCCCCAACTTGAGTCCGAGACGGCTGCCGTGGAGACATGGGTCGGCCGCGCGCTCGGCCTGCCGGTCGCCATCGAAGGGCTGGAAGTGCACTGGCACCGTGGTCAGCCGGCACTGGGCGCGGACGGGATCCGGGTCTACCACCAGACCGACCCCGCACTCGAAGTCTTGCGCTTCAAGCGCGCTGAAGCCGGCCTTGATCTGTTCGGCAGCCTGCGCCACGGCCAGTTGCGCCTCGGCAACCTGCGGCTGACCGGCCTTGAACTCGATCTGCTCTGGCGCGCCGATGGACGCCTCGTGATCGATGGCTTCATCCGCCAGGATCCGCGCTTCCTGCGCTGGCTGATCGCACAGGATGAGCTTGAAATCACAGCAAGTCGGGTGACCCTGCGCGACGAACGTCAGCGTTTTCAGCCAGTCTCCGCACGCGCCGTCACAATCCGCGTCGATCGCCGACGGGGCCACACCGAGCTTGCCCTGGAAGCCCTGGAGGTGGACGCGTTTGCCTCGGGCCTGCGGGCCACCGCGAAACTGCCCAAGGGCGACGCTGCAGATCCGGGCGCCACGCTTGCCATCTTCGCGCAGGGCTTGGATGGCACCGCGTTACAGTCCTGGCTGCAATCGGACAACGCGCCCTTGCCACCCATGAAAGGCGATCTGTGGCTGGAGGCCCGACGGGGTGAAGCGGGTGGTGCCCAGCTGCGCTTTGTGCTGGAGAAAGTGGAACTCGGCGCCGATGCGGCAGCGGATGCAGCAGCGCCCGCGCAGCTTGGAATACAGGGACTCGCCGATGTTGGCGCGGGCCATGTCACAGCGCAGGTTGTGCAGATCGCAACGAGTGCGGATGGCCGCCAGGCTGTCGACTGGCGCCTGCGCTGGCAAGAAGACGCAGGGGATCCACGCTCCCCTCAGCTCGTGGTGTCCGCAGACAGCATCCCTCTGCCGTTGCTGAATCGGCTGCAACAGTGGGTGCCCGAGCATGCGACCAAGGCACCCTGGCCTTCTGCGGGGAACCTCGAGAACCTGCGCCTTGCCCGTCTGGAGGGTTCGACGGGTGGACTCTATGCCGCAGGCGAGCTGCAGGATCTGACGCTGCCTGCCACGGAACGCACGCCGGGCACGCGGAATCTGCGCGCGGAATTTCGCATGAATGGACGTGGTGGCGTGGTCTGGTTTGATGACGCGGAGTTCGAGCTCACGCACCCGGAGCGTCTGCTTGCGCCGCTCACCCTGGCGAACCTGAATGGCCATGTGCTGTGGCAGAAAGTGGGCGAGACGGGCCAGCAGATCACGACCCGGCTGGAGGGCAGTGCAAACACGCTCCCGCTCCGATTGAACGCCGCGTGGCAGGAAGGCCCGGGCCAGTCGCCGAAACTGTCCCTCGATGCCCATCTCGGCACCGGTGATCTTTCACAACTTTCCGGACTGCTGCCTGCGGCGACGCTGAAATCGGGAGCGGAGCGCTGGCTGCGCGCGGCCTTTCCGGCGGGTGTGCTGCGTAGTGCGCATATCGAGCTGGAGGGTGTGCTGGCCAATTTCCCGTTCGAGAACAGCAAGAGCGGTGAGTTCTTCCGGGCTCAGGCTGCAGTGGAAGACGTCACGCTCAAATATGCCAGCGTCTGGCCGGAGGCCACTGGCGTAGCGGGTGAGGTCACTGTGGCAGGCAGAACCTTGACCGGCACCCTCACCGCCGCGCGCTTCGGGCAGTCGCCGCTCAAGACGGCCCGACTGCGCCTCGGGGATCTCCTTTCACCGCAACCTGTGCTGGAAGTCACCGGGGAGGTGCAGGCCTCACTGGACGACATCGCCCGTACGCTGGGTGCGAGCCCGCTGCGCGAGCGCGCCATGCCGCAGCTGCAGGGTCTGACGCTCTCGGGAACGACACAACTCACGCTGGACATGTCTCTCGGACTGAAAAAAGGCATGCAGCGCACGGTCAAGGGCACACTGGGGTTTGCAGGCAATACGCTGGTTGCCGCGTCCTATGGCCTGACGCTCGAGGATTTGCAGGGTGCCTTGGCTTTTGCCGGGAATGACTGGGAGAGCCGCGAGCTTCGCGGCTCGCTGGCCGGCCGCACAGTGGACCTCGAAATATCGGGCGGCCCGTCCAATCCCGAGGGCGTGCAGTTCGCACTTGCCGGAACGGCCGATCAGCGTGAGGTTCTGTCCCAGCTCGCTGCACGTGCGCCCACAGTGCACGCCATGCTTGCACGCGATCCCTCAGCGCCAGCACTGCAAGGTAGCTTGCGCTGGCGTGGCCGCCTAAGCGGAGAGACCGGCCAGCGCCGCCTGCTGCTCGAGTCCTCCTTGGTCGGAATGCGGCTTGATCTGCCACCGCCTCTCGGCAAGCCAGCGCCTGAGCCGCTGCCGCTTGCGCTCGATCTGCCGCTGCAGGGCGAGGGCGCGCGCGAAACCCGTGTGGCGCTGGGTGAAATCCTGCAGGCGGCTCTTCGTCAGGAGCCCGTCGCTGACGGCACCCGACGCTTGACGCACCTTGCGGTGCGTCTGGGGTCCGGGCCTGCGCCGGATCTCGCGCGCGCCGGCATCCATATCGAGGGCGAACTTGCAGCCCTGCCGCTCGGGGAATGGGCGGGCCTGATCAAGACAGAGGAAACAGGAAGCCCCGCCCTGCCCGTCGAGATGGACGTGACCATCGGTTCGCTGACCACCCTCGGCCAGGATTTTGCGAAGGTCAGGTTGCGAGGTCAGCGCGACCCCAGCGCTTGGCGCGTGTCTGTGGACAGTGCACGCATGGCCGGCGACATCACCATTCCGCGCGATTCGGCGAGCAGCCCACTGACCCTCAATCTCCAGCGTCTGTGGCTGCAGTCACCTGCCGCCGACCGCAAGGGCCAGGCCAAGCTCGTCCCCCAGCGCATCCCGCGTGTCGCCATGGCGTGCGCCTCTTTTCACTACAACAAGCTGGATCTTGGACAGGCCTCCCTCGCCACAACGCCTACTGCACAGGGCCTGCATCTGGACTCACTGGTGTTCCAGAGCGAGACCGCGCAGATCCGCGCGCAGGGGGACTGGTTCCTGCGTGATGACACGCACGAATCCCGCTTCAGCATCGAGGTGAAGGCCGAAGCCCTCGGCGCCCTGCTCGGCAGCTTTGGTTATGAGGCGCGCGCCATCAAGGATGGACGCACGAATCTCGAAATCGAAGCAGGCTGGCCGGGCACTCCCGGCGACTTCACACTCGATCGCCTGACCGGCAGCCTGAATCTGAACGTGCGTCGTGGCAGGCTGCTGGACATAGAGCCGGGCAGCGGGCGACTTTTCGGGCTGCTCAGCCTGCAGACCTTGCCGCGCAGGCTCTCGCTGGACTTTGCGGATCTCTTTTCCAAGGGGTATGCCTTTGATCGCATCGAAGGCTGGTTCCGCCTTGAAAACGGCAATGCCTACACCAATACGTTGTTCATGGAGGGACCCTCCTCGCGCGTGGAGGTCACCGGACGCACGGGCCTTGCGAGCAAGGATTACGATCAGAAAGCCATCGTCACCCCGGCGCTTTCAAAAAGTATTCCGCTTGCCAGTGCGGTCTTCGGTCCGGCTGGCATCGGCGCAGGGGCTGCCATCTACCTGGGCCAGAAACTGTTCAAAGGCGTGCCCACTCGAGTCGACAAATTTCTGCAACGTCGCTATTCCATCACCGGCCCCTGGGACAAACCCGTGGTCGAAAAGCTCTGAGGAGGCCGCGAGCCCGCATGCATCAGGAACTCTGGAAACCCAATACCGTGGTCGCGGCCGTGCTTGAGCGCGAGGGCCGGTTCCTGCTGGTGGAGGAAGAGGATCGTGGCCGCATCGTGTACAACCAGCCCGCGGGACACCTCGATTCCGGCGAAACCCTGCTGGATGCCGTGCGCCGCGAAACGCTGGAAGAAAGCGCCTGGCACATCGAACCC
>JBDLQR010000252.1:0-6242 GCA_039800485.1 Pseudomonadota bacterium | reverse complement strand
ATAGATGCGGTGAACGCCGCGATTGACGGGAACACCGATCCGAAGGTGGCACTGGCCGCCATCGTCCATGCGCTTTTCGCAAGATGGCGGGGTGAATCCGGCCTGGTCTATGCGGCACTGACCTACCTGACCCTGCAGAAGCCTGAATTCCGGGAGCTCAAGAAGGAGATCTATGGGAGATTCTACGAATCTCTAGCGGTGGCCACTCGATCGATAGATCCCACAGTGACGCCCGCAAAAATGGCTCAAAGGGTCGCTCTTATGACTGCAGTGATGGACGGTTCCGTGCTTCAGGAAACAGGTGGTTCGAAAGGCTTTGTCGAAGCGGTAAGCTCCACCGTGTTGGCAATAGCGCTTGGAGGAGGTCGGGTCGATTGATGTCCCCGTCGGCCCCATTCTGTTTCTCGCTGGCGCCAGCGGAACTGGAAAAAGCACGCTCTGCCAGTTTGCCGCCGACAGGGGCGGCTGGCCCGCCTACGACCTGGATGTGTGGGAAGACGCAGTCCGGCTCGCGACGGGGAGTTAGCGGGCGGCGGCTCCATCGACAGACATGCAAAAGGTCATCCTTGAGAAGCAATTGTTTTCGCTTGTCCTTGGTCTGACGGTGGCGTTCGGTTCTGTTGGCGCGTCAGCTGAGACGCTTACAGTGGGCCTGATGGAACTTGTGAATCACTCCGAGTATTCCCCGCAGTTGCTTACGTCCGGGCAGCCAGCGTGGGATCAATTCCTCGCTATCAAGGCTGCGGACGTAGATGCGATCATCAATCTGGCGCCTGTTACCGACCCCACAGCGTTGGCCGACGAGGGTGAGATCGTCCGAGGGCTGGGCCCCGCCTGCTCACACATTCCGGTTGAATCGGATCCTTCGCTTCCCTGACGCAAGCGGCAATGACCGGTTGGGCGTTCAACGAACCTGTGCGTGTGCGTAACCGGGACGCCATGCGGCGCGCCACCCCCGTAGGTCGCCGGCCACGCCGCGCATGGCGGTATCCCAATCCACGCCATCCTTCACCCACCGGCATCGCACACTCGGGTACCAAATCGACCGCTCGTTTCCCAGTGGCCAGCTGAGCCGCCGTTCCTCCCGGATCACAAGCCATGTTGGGACGCCCAGGGCACCCGCCATATGGACCTGAGAAGCCGATATCGCGATCAGCAGGTCACAGGATTTGAGCAACGCGGCAAGTCCATCGAGATCCTCGAAGAGGTCAATCCGCTCCACGCGAACCTTTTTCCCCAATGGCTGCCAGGCAGGAATCAAGCGCGGATCAGCGCCGTGCTGTGCCGATACAAACGTGACTTTCGGCACCTCCAGCACGTGTCGCCAGCTTTGGATCGGGGGCAGCGATTTGTCCGCGTTTATGCTATGCCAGACAAGGCCGACCCGCGGCCAACGTGGTGCTAAAAACTTCCGACGAAGCAGTCGAACGACTCGACCCGATTCCGCCTGAAGCCAAGGATCCTTTGGCATGGCCGCAGGCGATGGCAGTAAGTAGTGAGCGAGCCGTTCCCATGTCGCATGGAAGCGAAAGTCCGACAATGCGCCTTCAGCGCCCGCGGTGTTCCGTGGTACGACATCGAGCGCTGGGAACCGACGTCGTATCAGTGGCACCAGGCGAGCATCGACTTCGACCGTGCAATGCGCTGCGAGCGCACCGAGATTTGCGAGGGCGGCTGAGTATCGAAGTTCTGCGCCAAGGTGGCGGTAGGACCTCCAGACCAAGAGCCGGCTCCCGGTCCCGAGCGGCTCACCCTTCCACGCCAGCAGGCGGCCGCGGAACCGGGATTCGGCCTCGCCATCACAGGCAACTTCCATGCGCCACTGCACGGCAAGATCTTGCGTCCATTCAGCGATCGCCCTCAACTTCGCCATGCGTTCGCGGGATGATGGATCGGCCCGAAACGCCTTGATCGCGGACCGTCGCGCGAGTTCATAGTCCAGGCTGGAGAGTGCCGCTTCGGCTTCAGCGGCGTGGCCATGCGAAAGGCTCTTATCCTGCTTTCCCAATAAAATAGCCGCCGGCTCGTAGCCGCAAGCTGTAAGCAGGGGGCCTGCGACTGCTTCATATTCCTCAACCTCGGAAGGGAGAAGCGTTTCCAACCATCGACCTATCCGGAGTTCGTCGGGTCTTGCCTTGGTAAGCGCGAAGGCTTCCCGCCTCACCTCACCTGATTGCAGGCGGCCGCCCTCAACCAATCGGGCACCCATTTCCGCAAGCCGCCCTGCGGCGCGTTGGTGGTATTCGAGCATCGCGGGCTCATACATTTGCCCCAGGAAGCAACAAATTTTTTCGAGCGCGCAAGCAGTATCCAGAATAAGCTCTTCGTAGTGGAGTTCGAGATAAGCGGGCAGCAAAGGACCGTCACGCCGGCCGGCACTCACCGCGTCGGACCATTCTCTGGCCTGTTGCGCGGGTGACCGAATGGCAATTGATTGCATTGAGAAACGGGAGTGCATCTGCGAGGCGAAACAATCACGACCATCCCGGATTAGATGAACGACTCGAATGTCGGGAATCACTCGGGAAATGGTTGGTAGAAACCGAATGTAGGAAGGACTCTTATCGCCGACAATAGGCTTCGAATGCCGTTGACGATACTGTTCCCAAACGAGTAGAAGTGCCTCCGTCCCCGAACGCCCCTTGCACCCCTCAAGATATGTCTCCTTGTCCAGCCCGAGGTCTGGCCATTTGCGCTGCTCAACGACGCGCGCGCCTATGATTTCGCCAGACAGGAAGACGGCGTCGCGGAATAACGACTCGGGAAATGCTGTCTCCGCGGCCATGGTTATTTTTGAATGGGCATCGAGCATCAACCGCAGCAGGGTCGTCCCCGAGCGAATGGCTCCCACCACCAGCGGCATCACGTAACTTTGGTCTGCACCTTCAGCGGGAAGTTTAGATGGCATTGACATCGGGTCCAGGTCTTGCGGGACTCTTGGGGGAAAAGCTCGCTCAGGTCGAGTGCCGAGATGCGTTCGAGTGGAGGGTAGCGTCCCGGGCGCTGAACCAGACGCCGGCGTGCGGATGATTGCGATATGCTTCGAGCCAAGGTCCTCCGTTGGTGTAATGGATCATCTTGGTCGTTTCGTCCATCGTGTCGAGCGAATTCCACCCTTTCGGAATGTCTCCAATTTCAGGATCCGGGATTCCTTGAAAGCGATGTAGAAAAGCGCCGGACTCGGTGGCAACGATATCCTTGCGCCAGATGGAGAGTTTCGCGCAGTTCATGATCATCAGGCTCGACCAATTTTTGCGTGGGTAGGTCGACTGTTCGCACCCATACATTTTGACGATGTTCGTTGGCTTGTGGTCGTGCTTGACGACGCGAAGCGCGAGATCCTCCATGTCGAGGTCATCAAGCTCCTTTATGTCGGCGAAGCAAAGCATGTCGCTATCCATGAAAATTGCCTTGCCTTTGAACTCGCACAGGTGAGGCACAAGGAAGCGTGAGTAGGTGAACTCGGTCGAGGATCGAGGGTCCGGAATGCGATTCAGATCCAGCTCGTGCAACTTGAGAAATCGGATGTCTAGCGGAATTGATGCATGCTCAAGCAGACTTTCCCGCAGGACGTCTGCTGGCTCCGGGAAACGTGAATCCCAGCCGATGAAAATCTTCAACATTGACGGTTACGTGCTTGTCCCCCGAAAAAGTCCGGGGGCGCAGCGGCCGGGCGCAGCATCATGAACGCTGTCACGTTGTTCGGTAGGCTCCTGTGGAAGTGCTTTACGTTACCTGAGAACATAAATTACGCACGCAAACTGGCATCTCTCTCCCGTCAGAGTCGGGTAGCGGCAGGGGCATGCAGAAGTTTAGGGGGCACCCCGGAATGAGTTGCGATGGATTGGCCTGGCAAGCAAGCCCAAGAGTGATGCAGGAGATCCGAAGTGCTTTCAAGCGCTTTTTCGGCACCACCAGGCCCGCCTGACGCTGCAGCCGATGGGTCCTGGTTCAGCCTGACTCGAAGCCCTGCTCTGCATCGGCGAGCCGGAAGAAATCGCCGGAATCGCCGTTTACCTGGCCACAAAGTCCGGCAGTTTCACTACCGGACAGAACTTCGTGATTGACGGGGGCAGTACGATCTCGGCGTGATGTGTTGAACCGGCATTGCCAAGAACAGGCTGACTAGATCTGGAACGCCATTTACGGGGTTGTGTCCGTTTTCGTGACGCGTTACTGGCACTTGGTGGCTGAGAACCCTACTCCGCCATATTGCCCCTCAGCATAAATCCAGACTTGGATAATCGGGCGTTTGGCCAGATCGTTAGTTTTGCTCCACGAGACCTCGACGGCATTACTGCCCATGGGACTGGGGCCTGATGAAATCTCGTTCTCGAAAGTGTTGTTTGGCCCCACTGTTACTGTCATCGCTCCAGAATCCGTTAGCACCCCGTCTTTGTTGTACTGCCGGATTCGGGTTACTTTCAAGACATTACTCAGTGTCTCAGGATTAGGGTTGTGAACTTGGATGACCATTGCCGCCGCTGTGCCTCCTCGCGTTCCCTTCACCCCCAAACACCTCAGCTTGCCCGTAGTCGCTGCATAGACCGGGCTTGTTGCCAATGAGACTGCTAGCCATGCGGCCACGTAAAAGATTTTCCTCCTGAAGGAGATCCTCATACTACCCTCCATTTTTGACATCCATTTATCAATCAACCCGACAGTGGCTGAGCGTACATCCCGAGTGGGGGTCCGGGTCTCAATCCTCTGACGGCTGATATTAGCCATTCGCGTATGTCTAAGTGTCTTAACCCCACCACTTTCATTCATTGTTCCTCGCCCTCCAGCTGAATCGTTCCGGTGACGGTGACCGTCATGGCCTGCTCGCCGGTTTCCATCTGCGCCGGTGCCCGGGCCGCTGCCACCGCACCCTCCGCCATGGCCATCATGCGCGGATAGTGCACGGGGCCCGGCATGCCACCGGTGCCACTCACGTCCAGTTGCATGATGCGATAACCGGGGCGGCCGAGATCCTTGGCGATGCGCGTGGCGCGCGTCTGGAACCTGGCCAAGGCTTCGCTGGTGAGGCTTGCCTCCACCGTTTCACGCTTTGCCCGTGACACACCAAAACCCACGGACTCCACTGCCAGTCTGGCCTGCAGCCTGGACATCAGCTCGCCCAGCGTGGCGGCATCGGCGCTTTCCAGACGCAGACTCTGGCGTGCCCGCCAGCCGCTGATCACGGTCGAGTCCTGGCCGTAGACCGGATAGGTGCTGTACTGCTGGGTCTGCAGCTTGAGGCCCTTCACGGCTTTGGCTTCGGCCAGCGCCCAGGCCATGGTCTCATTGATTTCCGCAGCCACCTTGGACTGGTTCTGTCCTTCCCGCTCGACATAGAGCACGGCAATGGTGAGATCGTTGGCAATATCATCGGTCGCGCTCACCGCGAGATTCACACGGTCATGCAGGGCGTGCCCGCGATGTTCCCGGGCATTCGCCAGCGTGGTGAAAAGCGTGAGGCTCAACAGCAACAAGAGGTTTTTCATGACGGGCTCTCCGCAGATAGTGTCGTGGAGTATACGCAAGGCTGGGCGCGCAGGCGGTTCCCCGTCGCGCTCAATGAAAATCCCGGGCCCGTACATCCAGTTCGCCCAGCAGGGCGCTGAGATCATGCAGACGCGAGGCCACCAGATGTTGGACGCCATCTGCCGACTCCACCCGTCCCTCCACGCACAACAGGCGGGACTCCAGTAACACCCGGCGCTGCTGCTCGTACAGGCTGCGCCAGACGATGACATTCACCATGCCATGCTCATCTTCCAGGGTGAGGAAAGTGGTGCCATTGGCAGTGGAGGGACGTTGCCGCGAAGTGACGAGACCTGCGTGACGCACGGGCGTGCCGTGCGTGAGTGCGCGCAAAGCCTGTGAGCTCAGGCAGCGGCGCGCCTTGAGTCGTGCGCGCAGGATCTCAAGCGGATGACGACCAAGCGTGAATCCCAGGCTGGCATAGTCCGCCAGAAGATTTGCAGCTTCGCTTGGCACCGGCAGGCGCACGTCCTGCTCTGGTGCGGCTGCCAGCAGCGGACGAGAAGCTTCCACGCCCGCTGCCGCCCAGTGTGCCCGGTGACGATGACCTGCCAGTCCTCGCAAGGCTCCGGCCTCGGCCAGCAGACCGCGGGCCTTGGCATCCAGCCCCGCACGCAGGCAAAGATCCTGCACATCCCTGAAAGCACCTGCTTTTCTCGCTTGTACCAGACGCCCGCCTGCGGTGGCAGACAAGCCCCGGATCTGTTGCAGGCCGA
>JBDLQR010000251.1:0-15092 GCA_039800485.1 Pseudomonadota bacterium | reverse complement strand
GGCGCTGCACGCCCGGCTGCCTGGCTACCTCCTGCCCCGGCTCGCGCGGGAGGAGCCCGGTGCGCCGGGCAAGACGCTCCGCATCTGAGCTGCAGCAAAACCTGTTCATGCCCGCGCAGACTGGCTGCAGTGTGAACTGCCGCTACAATGCGGCGGTCTCAGAATGGCTCGCGGAATCGTCGGCCCAGGGCAACGATCCACCAACCACAACCGGGCGTTCCGCCCTCGAGGAGAAACTCATGATGAAGATACGCCGTTCCGCGCTTGCCGCGGCCTGCCTGCTCTCGACCAGCGTGATGGCCCAGACCCCGGCCCCGGCAGCGGCACCCGCTGCGCCCCTGCCCTATGGCACCGGACTCACGCTCGCGCAGGCCCATACCTGTGCCGAAGCGGTGCGCGTGGAGGCTGCCCGCAACAGTTGGCTGATGGTCGTGAGCGTGGTCGACAGTGGCGGACATGAGGTGCTCACCGAACGCATGGACAATGCCCAGTTTGGCTCCGTCGCGCCCGCCGTCGAAAAAGCACGTGCCGCCGCCGCATGGCGCCGGCCCACCAAGGTCTTCGAAGACATGATTCCTGCCGGTGGTACGTCCTTGCGGGTGCTCGACATTCCCGGGGTCATTGCGATTGACGGGGGTCTGCCGATCGTGCGCAAGGGCCACATCATCGGCGGCGTGGGGACCTCCGGAGGCACCTCCGCGCAGGACGGCGTGGCAGCGGCAGCCTGCCTGAAGGCCTTGGAGAAGTAAGCGGGAGTGCAGGCATGACGACTGATACCAAGCACCCGCTCGGCGGGACAGATTATGACGCCATTGTGGTGGGGGCCGGTTTTGCCGGCCTCTACATGTTGCACCGCCTGCGCAAGTCGGGCCTGAAGGTGCGCGTACTGGAAGCCGGCAACGGCCCCGGCGGCACCTGGTTCTGGAATCGCTACCCGGGCGCGCGCTGCGACATCGAAAGCATGCAGTACTCCTACCAGTTCTCACCGGAACTGGAGCAGGAGTGGAACTGGAGCGAACGTTACGCGGCGCAGCCGGAGATTTTGCGCTACGTGGAGCACGTCATCGAGCGATTCAATCTGCGCGATGACATCCAGTTCGAGACGCGGGTCGAGTCGGCCGTGTTCGACGAACAGTCCGCAATCTGGAAAGTCAGGACCGGTCAAGGCCAGACCCTGACCGCGCAGTTCTGCATCATGGCCACAGGTTGCCTTTCATCAACCAACCTGCCGCATTTCGAGGGTCTCGAGAGCTTCAAGGGCGCTACCTACCATACCGGCCAATGGCCGCAGGAAGGGGTGGATTTCAGCGGGCTGAGGGTTGCCGTGATCGGCACCGGCTCCTCTGCGGTGCAGTCGATTCCGATCATCGCCGAGCAATGCCGGCACCTCACGGTGTTCCAGCGCACGCCCAATTACTCGATACCGGCCTACAACGCCCCGCTCACTGATGAGGAGCGCAACCGGATCAAGGCCAACTATCCGGCCATCCGCGAGTTCGGCAAGCAGCAGTTCCTCGCCTACGACCTGCAGATGAACGACAAGCTCGCGGCAAATGCGACGCCGGCGGAAATCCGGGCTGAATGCGAGAAGCGCTGGAAACTGGGAGGCCTGTACTTCTACGGCGCATTTGCCGATCTGCTCATGGATGAACAGGTCAACCAGACCTTGGCGGATTTCGTACGCGAGAAGATTCGGGAAAAGGTGAACGATCCGGCAGTGGCCGATCTGCTCACGCCCAAGGCCATCTTCGGGTGCAAGCGCATCTGCGCCGACACCCACTATTTCGAGACCTTCAACCGCGACAATGTGCGGCTGGTAGATGTGAGCAAGGAGCCCATCGCCGGGATCACCCCCACCGGGGTGCGCGTGGGCGAGCAAGTCCATGAGGTCGATGCGATCGTGTTCGCGACCGGCTTCGACGCCATGACCGGCGCGCTCAACCGCATCGACATCCGGGGTCGGCGCAACCTTGCCCTGCGCGAGAAATGGGCAGAGGGTCCGCGGACCTACCTCGGGTTGACCACGGCAGGCTTCCCCAACCTGTTCACCATCAGCGGACCGGGCAGCCCGTCCGTGCTCACCTGCATGATCACGTCGATTGAACAGCATGTGGAGTTCATCGGTGACACCGTCGATCACCTGCGGGCCAGGCAGCTGCGACTGATCGAGGCCACGGAGGATGCAGAGGAAGCCTGGGTTTCCCACGTCAACGACGTGGCGGCGGGCACCCTGCTCAATTCCTGCAACTCCTGGTACCTGGGCGCCAATATCCCGGGCAAACGCCGGGTCTTCATGCCCTATGTGGGGTTCCCGCCCTACGTGGAGAAGTGCAATCAGGTAGTGGCCAACGACTACGAAGGGTTCCGCCTCGGCGCAGCCTGAGTCTCCGGCGTCCCACTGGCCTCCGGGGCTACCCTCGGAGGCCAGTCCTTCATCCTGGCCTGCGTCAGACGATACGGGTCTTCCGGTCGCCCCAATAGCGGTCTCGCAACACGCGCTTGTACAGCTTGCCGGTCGGCAGGCGGGGCAGCTCAGCTTCAAAATCCACCGAACGCGGGCATTTCTGGCGCGCCAGATGCTCGTGGCAGAACGCAATCAGCTCTTCAGCGAGTGCCTGGTTTGCCGTGATTCCCGGCATGACCTGGACCACAGCCTTGACCTCCTCGCCCAGATCCTCGTTGGGCACCCCGAAGACCGCGGCATCCGCGACCTTGGGATGGGTGATCAGCAGATTTTCGCACTCCTGGGGATAGATGTTCACCCCGCCCGATATGATCATGTAGGTCTTGCGGTCGGTGAGATACAGAAAACCGTCGGCATCCACGTAACCCACGTCGCCGACCGTACTCATGCTGCCATCGGAAGAGCGAGCCTCACGAGTCTTGGCCTCATCGTTGTAGTACTCGAAGGGCGTGGCCGTCTTGAACCAGACGGTGCCGGCAGTCCCGACAGGACATTCCTTGCCTTCCTCATCCAGGATGTGCAGCTCGCCGAGCAACACCCGCCCCACAGTCCCCGGGTGGGCGAGCCATTCTTCCGGCGTGCACGCAGTGAAACCCAGACCTTCGGTCGCGCCGTAGTACTCGTGAATGATGGGGCCCCACCACGCCAGCATGGCCTGCTTGACCTGCTCCGGGCAGGGCGCCGCCGCATGTACTGCGAATTCAAGGGACGAGACATCGAACCCGGTGCGCACCGTCTCCGGCAGCTTCAACATGCGACTGAACATGGTGGGCACCAGCTGGCTGTGCGTCACCCGGTAACGCTGAACCAGATCGAGATACTGCTCAGGCTCGAAGCGCTCCATGATGATCGCGGTCGCGCCGTTGCGAATCGCAAGTCCCACAGCGGCCTGGGGCGCAGAGTGATACAGCGGCGCGGGTGAGAGGTAGACCATGTCTTCCCGGTATTGCCACAAGCCGTTCACGAACTGATAGAGCGGCAGCCAGGTCGCGGGCGGGGTATCGGCGAGCGGGCGGAGGATGCCCTTGGGGCGGCCGGTGGTGCCGGAGGAATAGAGCATCGCGCAGCCAAGTTTTTCATCCGCGATTGGAGCGGCTGAAAAATCAGCGACAGCGCGTGCGTAATCGCGGAGCTTGTCACCCTCATCCGCGCCGTCGACCACCAGCGTCAGCTTCACACCGGGACATTGGGCCAAAGCCTCGCGCACTACGGGCAGGCGCGAGGCCGAAGTCACCAGGATACGGCTCTGGCTGTCGTTGAGGATGAATGCGAGCTCATCGGCCGTGAGATACGAATTGATGCAGGTGTAGTACAGGCCGGCACGCTCGCCTGCCCCACAGACCTCGAGGTAGCGTTCGTTGTTCTCCATGAAGACGGACACATGGTCGAGCCGCTGCAGGCCCTCGTGGCGGAACAGATGGGCGAGACGGTTGGCCCGGGCCTCGAACTCGCGATAGGTAACCACTTTCCCGCTGCCGGCCATGATGAAGCAGGGTTTATCGGGATGGTTCTGTGCATGCACGCCTGGATACAAAAGGGCTCTCCCGCGGAATGAATTCAGCCGCTCTTATACCCGACCTTGCCCCGCCCCCAAAGACGTGCGATTTTTCTGCAATGCAAACAATCGGTGGGGGACTGATGGAATTCCAAGCGCTGGAAGTCACGACCCTGGAGGGGGAGCGGCAAACGCTCGCCAGCTATGCCGGCAAGACCCTGCTCATCGTCAATGTGGCAAGCCGTTGCGGTTTCACTCCCCAATATGCGGGACTGGAGGCGCTCTGGCGTGAATACCGCGATCGCGGTCTCGTCGTGCTCGGTTTCCCGTGCAACCAGTTCGGCCATCAGGAGCCCGGCACAGCGGAGGAAATCAGGGCCTTCTGCACCACACGCCACGAGGTGAGCTTTCCGCTCTTCGCCAAGGTCGAGGTAAACGGATCGGGCGCACATCCCCTGTTCACCTTTCTCAAGGAGGCCGCACCGGGGGTGCTTGGCAGCACGGCGATCAAATGGAATTTCACCAAGTTCCTGGTCGACAAGCACGGCCGGGTGGTGCGTCGTTATGGCAGCATGGACACGCCGGCAAGCCTGGCATGCGACATCGAGGCTGTGCTCTGAGGCAGTCTCGGGCATGCGTTTCATTGCCCCGCCCCGCGAGACCCTGCCGGTCACGGTTGCCGCGCACCCTGCAATGGCGGGCTTTGCGCTCGCCCGGCAGTTCCTGGGCGCAGACTGGCCGGGGCTGAGCTGCCTGAACGCGCTTTTGGGCGACGCACGCCATGCCGTCAGCGGCGAACGCCTCAGTTTCGTGGCGCAGGACGCAGTGCTCGAGGCCGAGGGCATGCATTACGAATCACGCATTTTTGATGAGGGCCGCATCGCCACACGGGAGCGCAACTGGCACGACCTGTTCAATGCTCTGATGTGGCTGGAACGCCGCTCGCTCAAGTGCGCGGTCAATGCTGCCTATGCTCAGGATCTCGATTCAAGTGCCTGCAGGACGCGCACGCGGCGCCAGGCTGCCTTGACCCATTTCGATGAGGCGGGTGCCATCGTCGTCATCAATGAACCTCGCCTGCTGGCGGCGTGGGACCGGCATGACTGGTCCGCCGTGTTCAGGGAGCCCGCGTTTCCCTGGGCGAGACATGCCGGCATCATCCTGTTCGGTCATGCCCTGCTCGAACATCTGCTGGTACCGACCCTGCTGCCTGTCGCGAAATGCGTGGTGGTGCTGGGGGATCCTGCATCACTGGAGACAGTGACCAGCGACGTGGCCCGTAACATCCTCGGCGGCGATTGCCTCGATGATCCGCAGCGTCTGCGGCCACTTCCGCTGGCGGGTATCCCGGGATGGCACGCGGACAATGTTGACCCGGGCTTCTATGATAAGGCTCCGTGCTTTCGGCCCCTGCGCCCCGGCCGGATGTACCCCACGCCCCTGGAGACCCCAACATGAGCGACAAGCAGATACGCAATCCCGACTACGCCTCGCGGGTGGCAGCCAGTCTGGCATCCCAGCCTTTCATGCATCAGGTACTCGGCGCCCGGACCGGGCGCGTGGTTCCCGGGGAGGTCGAGATCATCGCCGAAGCCCGTGCCGAACTGCTCCAGCCAGGCGGACAAGTGCACGGCAGCGTGCTGGCTGCGCTCGCGGACAGCGCGGCAGGTTACGCTGCACAAACACTGCTGGGCCCGGAACTCGACATCGTGACCGCGGAATTCAAGCTCAATTTCATGGCCCCGGGCTTTGGTGAACGCTGGATTGCCCGTGGCCGCGTGCTACGGGCCGGACGCACCCTCTCGGTTTGCAGCGCCGATGTGTTCGGTGTGCTGAAGGGGGAGGAAAAACTGGTGGCGCATATGCTCACGACCATGATGGCCGTACCCAGTCATGATTGATCCGCGTCATCCGGCGGACATTCGCCATGGCGCGGCGCCCCGGGTCCCTCCTATACTGCACCGCAGCGTCTCCTGAGGCTCATTGTCACCCCAATGCCCCTGCCCAATTCTCTGTCCAGCCAGCTCGCAGAACTCCCCGACCCCATCGGACCGGCTCTGACGCGGGTACTGGTGGAGCTGCCTGGCTCCGTCGTGGATCCCCGCTCCCACTTCTACTGGGTCTATCTCATCACCTTCATGGTGATTGGAGTGTGGGGACTTGCCCGGTATTACCCGCACAACGGGCAGTCGTGGTTCGCGCGCCTCTTTCCACGTGAGGTCTATCGACATCCCTCGGCGCTGCTCGATGTGAAGCTGCTGCTGATGAACCGTCTGCTTGCACCCTCGGCCTTCCTCACCCGGGTGGTGCTCGGCAGCGGACTCATCTCGCTGGTCGCGCTCTGGACGCAAGGCACGCTTGAACACAGCCTGGGGCGCCATGCAGAGGCTTTCGAGTGGTCCGTACTGAGTTCCACCCTGATTGTGATCCTGCTGACCCTCGTTCGTGATTTTGCAACCTTTGTCACGCACGGGCTCTCGCACAAGGTTCCGCTGCTCTGGGAGTTTCACAAGGTGCATCACAGCGCCGCCGTGCTCACGCCGCTGACCATCTACCGCAAGCATCCCGTCTACAATCTGCTCGGCAATTTCGTGGACCTGATGCTGGTGGCACCCCTGCAAGGACTGGTGGCCTGGCTCTTCATCGGCGAGGCGCAGCCGCTGACCCTGTTCGGGGCCAACCTCGTGTTCTCTGTCTTCCACTTTGCGGGCGCGAACCTGCGTCACTCCCATATCTGGATTTCTTTCGGCCCGATTTTCGGGCGGATCTTCATCAGCCCGGCACAGCACCAGATTCATCACAGCCGCGCGCTCGAGCACTGGGACCGCAATTTCGGCGAGGTCTTCGCGCTCTGGGACTGGATGTTCGGCACGCTCTATCTTCCGGGCCGGCAGCGCGAGGTGCTGGAATTCGGTGTGGCCGGCAGCCCGCCTGAGGAACACGACACGCTCTGGAAACTGTACTGGGTGCCGTTCGCCAATTGCGCGGCCATCCTCAAACGCTGGTTCAGGCCGGAGAACTCGCCCGCCCAAGCGCCCAGCCCATGAACCGGGCGACTTCCGTCTATCTGGATCTGGTGCGGTTCCTGGCCGCGCTGCTCGTGCTGCTCACACATCTTGCCTATGCGCGCTACAGCGGCGGGATGCTGCTGTGGCTGCGCACTTACGGCAATGATGCGGTGATGATCTTCTTCGTACTGTCCGGATTCGTCATTGCCCATGTGGCGGCCACCCGTGATCACGACATCCGCAGCTACTTCATCAACCGGCTGGCGCGCATCTACTCGGTGGCGGTGCCGGCCATCCTGCTGACCGTGGTGCTGGACCAGACGGGTCGATTGATCAATCCGGCAGCCTATGAGGGTTTCTGGTACCAGGATTCCCAACCACTGCTGCGGGTCCTGATGGCGCTCACTTTCACCAACGAACTCTGGTTCACTTCGTGGCGCCTGTTCACCAACGGTCCTTACTGGTCCGTGGGCTATGAATTCTGGTACTACGCCCTCTTTGCCGTGCTCTGGTACACGCGCGGGGCACTGCGCATCGGCTACACGGTGGCCATCGCCCTGCTGACAGGTCCCAAGATTCTGATGCTGTTTCCCATCTGGATGGCGGGCGTCTGGGTGTACCGCCGCCAGCAGCGGGTGACCGCGGGTCCACGTGCCGGGTGGTTGTTGTTCCTCGGCTCCTTCGGGGGCTACCTCGCCTTCCGCCTCACGGGCACTCGCGACCTGCTGCTGCAATGGTCCTACCAGCAATGGGGTCACGAGTTCGTGGAAGGATCCTTGCGCTGGTCCAATGAATTCCTGAGCAGTTATCTGCTCGGCAGCCTCGTCATCGCCAACTTCATCGGCTTTCATGCCATCTCGGCCACCCTCGCACCCTGGTTGGAGCGCCATGCTGCCCGCATCCAGTCCTGGGCGGGCTACACCTTTTCCATTTATCTCTTTCACTACCCGCTGCTGCAGTTCCTGGCAGCCACCGGGCTCTTCCCGGCGACCTCTCCTCTCGCCGTGACGGCGCTGGGCCTCTGTACGCTGTTCTTGTGCCGCCTGCTCGGTGAGTACACCGAAAAGCGCAAGGATGTAGCCAAGGCCCTGCTGCAGCGGCTGTTCCGGGTATCCGGCAAGACCACCTTCCCCTCGACCATCCGCTAGAATCCCCACACGCCGAATCACGGCGCGATCCGGAGCCAGCCTTGAACGCACCTCATGCCAGTCCCGACGCCGTCTCCGCGGCGCTTGAGGAGACCCGCGGCGGCCTCGCGCGCGCCGATTATCTCTGCAGCGAAGACATCGCGACCGCCGTGTTCCTCGCTTTGCAGCTCAACAAGCCCGTGCTGATCGAAGGCCCTCCCGGGGTCGGCAAGACCGAACTGGCACACGCCACCGCACGCTGGCTGGAGCGCCCGCTCATCCGCATGCAGTGCTACGAAGGGCTGGATGAATCCAAGGCGCTGTACGAATGGAAGTACGGCAAACAGTTGCTCTATACCCAGGTTCTGAAGGACAAGCTGGGTGATCTGATGCAAGGAGCGCAGGGACTCAAGGAGTCGCTGGCGCGACTGCATGAATTCGACGACACCTTCTTCGCGCCTGAATTCCTCGAGCCTCGTCCGTTGCTGAAGGCCTTGTGGTCAGAGCACGGAGCGGTGCTGCTGATCGATGAAATCGACAAGGCCGACCAGGAGTTCGAGGCCTTCCTGCTGGAGATGCTCCAGGATTACCAGATCTCGATTCCGGAACTCGGCACCATCAAGGCCAAGGTTCCGCCCATCTGTTTCCTGACTTCCAACAATACCCGTGAGCTTGGCGATGCACTCAAGCGCCGGTGCCTGCATCTCCACATTCCGTATCCCTCCCTGGCACTGGAGCAGCAGATCATCAGCCTCAAGGTGCCCGCGCTCGCCGGGGCGCTCAGGGAACAGGTCGTGGCCCTGGTCCAGGCCTTGCGCAAGCTCGATCTGAAAAAGGCGCCCGCCGTGAGCGAGACCATCGACTGGGCCAGGACGCTGGTGTTGCTGCATGCGTCCGAGCTTGAGCCTGCGATAGTCAGGCGCACCCTGAATGTCCTGCTCAAGTTCCAGGATGACATCCAGCTTGCAGATTCCGAGCTCACCGGGCTACTGGCCGCGAGCCTGAAATCGCCCCACGCCAGGTGAGCCTGGTTCTCGGGCGGTTTCTCCAGGCCCTGCGCGCAGCAGAGGTCCGGGTCTCGAGCAGTGAGGGCATGGATGCAGCACGTGCCTTTGCCGTGCTCGGTCTCGCTGATCGCGCGCTCCTGAAACGGGGTCTTGGTCAGGTGCTGGCCAAGACCACAGAGGACAAGCTGCGTTTTGATGACTGCTTCGAGCAGTTTTTTCGCAGCGAGGATTTTGCGACGCTCGAGAGTGACCCCGCGACAATCGCGGAACCCGCCAGCGCCGTCCAATCTGAAGAAGCACAGCCCGCCGGGCCGCAAGCCGCAGTGCTGGAGACGATGCTGCGCGAAGGGGATCGTGCAGGCCTGCAGCTCGCCCTGGCGCAGGCAGCCGAGACCGCCCGCGTGCAGGAGATCAGACTCTTCACCCAACGCGGGCTCTACGCCCGTCGGATGCTCGAGGCCATGGGCGTCGTCGCCGTGGAGCAACGCATGGCAGCGTTGCGGGCTGCCGGGGACCAGGCGGGCGCCGAGGCGCTGCAAGCATCACTGGCGCAGTTGCGTGAAGAAGTGACCGCGCATGTCGAGCGCCAGATCGTGTTGCTCACGGCCAATGCAGGGACCCGCCTGCGTGAGGAGATCCTGCGCGAGGTCCCTCTGTCGAGGGCCGAGTACGGCGATTTCGCCCTGATGCAGACCTTGGTGCGCAAGCTTGCGCGACGACTGGTTGCCCTTCATTCGCGCCGCCGCCGCGTGGACGATCGCGGACGCCTGGATGTGCGTCACACCCTGCGGCGGAACATCCAGCATGACGGCTTGCTGTTCGACATCGTGTGGAAGCAGCGTCGCATCGACCGCCCCAAGGTGGTCGCGGTCTGCGATGTATCCGGTTCGGTTGCCAGCATGGCGCGTTTCCTGCTGCTCTTCCTGTACAGCGTGAGTGAAGTGCTGCCCAAGGTCAGGGCTTTCGTTTTTTCGGCAGAACTTGCCGAGGTCACGACGCTTTTCGAGACGCTGCCCGTGGAAGATGCGGTAGCCACCACCCTCAAACGCTACGGCTGGGGCTCCACCGATTATGGGCGGGCATTGTCACAGCTGCGGGAGAAGGTGCTGGACGAGATCGACCACCGCACGACCGTACTCATTCTCGGCGATGGGCGTTCCAATCATGGCGACCCCGGGCATCGGGATCTGCAGCGTATTCATGAGCGCGCGGGGCGGGTGGTCTGGCTCAACCCTGAGCCGCGGGTGTTCTGGAACACCGGGGATTCCGAGATGCGTCGCCTTGCAGCCGCGTGCGATCAGGTGGAGTCGTGTCGCAGCCTGCGCCAGCTGGAGAACGTCATCAACGCCCTGATGCGGATGCGGACCTGAATCCGCACGCGCTTCAATTCACCTGCCGGCTCTTGCCTTCCCAGTAAGGTGCGCGAAGCTCGCGTCGCAGAATCTTGCCGGACGGATTACGTGGCAAGACGGCAATGAAATCGACCGAACGGGGAATCTTGTAGCCGGCAATCTGCGAGCGCGCGAAGGTGATGATCTCCTCGGCGGTCGCCTGCTGGGCGGGTTTCAGCACGACGAAGGCCTTGACCGCTTCGCCCCATTTCTCGTCCGGCACCCCCACCACTGCCACATCTGCCACCGCAGGATGGCCGAACAGCGCATTCTCCACTTCGGCGGGATAGATGTTCTCGCCCCCCGAGACAATCATGTCCTTGAGGCGATCGTGGATGAAGAGAAAACCCTCGTCATCGAAGTAGCCCGCGTCCCCTGTATGAAACCAGTCATCCACGATGGCCTGGACGGTGGCCTCGGGGCGATTCCAGTACCCCTTCATCACCACGCCGCTGCGAACGATGATCTCACCCACTTCCCCGGCAGCCAGGCTGTTGCCCGCCGGATCGACGACCCGAATCTCGATCCCGGGATAGGGGATGCCGCAAGACCGGAGCTTGGCGCGCTCCGGCGCATGGGCCTCGGGGGGCAAATAAGTCCCGGCACCACAGGTCTCAGTCAGTCCATAAAGCTGGATGAAGGGGCAGTCGAAAACTGCCTGGGCCTGCCTCAACAAAGGCTCGGCAATCGGCGAGGCACCGTAAGAGAGGCGCCTGACGCTGGAGAAATCCGTCTCCCGGCAGCGCGGGTGTTGAAGCAGGAACAGGATCACCGCCGGCACCACGAACACGTGATTGATCCGGTAACGCGGGATGAGTTCCAGGATGAGTCCGGGATCCACCTCGCGCAGCACCACGCTCGTCGCTCCCTGCGCGAGATTGAGCAAGCCGATATTCGTACCCGCCACATGAAATACCGGCATGGCCACGAGGCCTGTCTCGCCGGGCATCGCATCCATCATTCCCGTGTTCTGTGCACAGCGGAACAGCGCCAGATAATTCCCGTGCGTGAGCTGCACACCCTTTGGGTGGCCGGTCGTGCCGCTCGTGTAGAGCTGCAGCACGTCGTCTTCGGTCGCGATGGGCAGCGCGGGATCCACCGCCGACTGGCGATCCCGCCACTGCGTGTAAACCGTCATGGCCGGCGCTTCGCTCTCCATCAGGATCACCCGACGCAGTCCGGCACACGCAGCCTGCAAGGGCTTAATGCAGTGCTGGTATTCCGCGCCCACGAACAGGATTTCGCAGCCGGCGTCATTCAGAATCCACGCCATTTCGGGCACGGCCAGCCGCCAGTTGATCGCCACCATCACGACTCTTGCCTTGACCGCGCCGAGCAGCACCTCGAAGTAGTGATCGGAGTTCTTGCCGAGGTAGGCAATGCGGGCTTGTGGCTGGCATCCCTCGGCAAGCAGGCCTTGCGCGACCTGACTGGCGTGGCGGTCGAGCGCGGCATAGCTCGTTTCGCGGCCCTCGAAAATCTGGGCCAGCCGCTCCGGCTGAGTGCGCGCATGATGACGGGGGATATCGGCGACGGTGTGGATGGCATCAAACGCGAACATTGGCGCAGTCTCCTCCCTGTGCTGGAGGTCCGGAAGTTACCACAACAAAGATGCGGATCCTCCCTGGGGTCAAGGCCTCCAGCCTACGGCGTGACGGCCGGCCCACCGTCCGGTCGCGAGGCTACCGGACAGAAGATATCCCCCGGTGGGTGCATCCCAATCCAGCATTTCGCCCGCGCAGAACACGCCCGGATGCGTCTTCAGCATCAATCCTTCATCGAGTCCGTCGAACCGTATGCCACCGGCTGTGCTGATGGCCTCTTCTACCGGCCGGGTTCCGGTCACGGTCATGGGCAGGGCCTTGATCCGTGCCGCGAGCCGTGCCGGATCGGACAATGTCTCGCGCGGTGTGAACTCATGCAGCAACGCGACCTTGAGACCAGCCAGACCCACCTGGCGCTTGAGGTGGGTTGCCAACGAGCGCTTGCCTCTTGGTCGGGCCAGAGCCTCTGTGAGGCGCTCCTGCACCAGATCCGGCGCAAGATCGATATACAGCACAGCGGACCTTCCGCGGGCCAGACCGTCGCGCAGTTCGGCACCCAAGGCGTAGATCAAGCCTCCTTCAAGACCGTGCTCCGTGACCACACACTCGCCTTTGCGTGGCGTGCCGCCCTCGACCCAGGCAACAATGGATTTCAGGGGCGCGCCCGCATGATGGCTGCGCAGGAATTCACTCCACGCCACTTCCACGCCGCAGTTCGAGGCCAGCAGGGGTGCAATAGGCACACCCTCAGCACACGCCGCCTTCACCCACGCACCATCACTGCCGAGCTGCGGCCAGCTCGCGCCACCCAAGGCCAACACCATGGCCTTGGCGTGAAAGATGCGCTGGCCGTCGGGAGTCGCGAACTCGATTTGTGCAGGATTCAACCCGCCGCACCAGCGATGACGGACATGCAGCGCCACGCCCTGCCCCTTCAGACGTGCCAACCACCGACGCAGCAGGGGAGCGGACTTGTAATCCTCTGGAAATACGCGCCTCGATGATCCCGTGACGGTCGGAATGCCGAGCTCCGCCGCCCAATCACGGATGGCCTGCGGCGGAAAATCATCTACCACCGCACGCAGTCGCGCTTGATCGAAACGGGCATGGAAACGATCGAGGGCTTCTGCATGGGTGAGATTGAGCCCACCCTTGCCGGCCAACAGGAACTTGCGTCCGGGCGAGGGCATGCGTTCGAACACCGCCACACGCGCGCCTGCCGCGCACGCAGCCTCGGCAGCCATGAGTCCGGCGGGACCACCACCGATGATTGCAATATCACAGCCCGCTGCGTCCGGGTGCGCCGCAACAGCCTTCACCATGTGAGGGTCTGTTCAAGCAGTGTCTTGCGCGATGGCCAGTCAGGCAGGACGGTCGACATGAGCTGATGGAAGCGTGGCCCATGGCCATGATGGAGCAGATGGCAGAGCTCATGGAAAACGACATATTCCAGACAGGCCTCGGGCGCCTGGATGAGGACCGTGTTGAGAGTCATGCCGCGCTGTCTGCACAACGTGCCCCAGCGGCTGCGCATGGTCCGGATACGCAGTGCTGGCAGCGGGCAGGCGGCGAAGCGCGGATGCGCATGGCACCGCTCAAGCCAGACCGGGAAGTGCTGTCGTGCCTGCTGCAGATACCAGCGTGAGACCGCGGCCGCGACTGCCGCACCGTCCCTGAGTTGCCCTCCCTGCACGTGGAGTTCCTCACCGCGCATTTCCACCCGTGGGCGACCCGTGCGGAGAATCCTCAAGGTCAGCGCGTGCCCCTGGTAGAGATGCTGTTCTCCCTCCGCAAAGCGAGGAAGTGGTCGGCTCGAGGCCAGATCTTCAAGTCGCGCGACCTGGCGGCGTATCCAGTCACCATGCCCGGCCACGAAGCGCAGGACAGCCTCCTCGCTGCAGCGCTGCGGCACGCGGACGAGCACCCGCGAATCCCGGTGGACCTCCAGGCTCAGGGTGCGTCGACGGGGTGAGCGCACAACCTCGTAGGCTGGCAACGGAGCAGCCGACACGGTGCCCGGCACCGGGTTCGCGACCTCTTCCTGTTGGCGGGCGCGACCCCCGAAGAAATCAAACGCCCTCTGCAAAGGACGGAATGCCGTGTCAGGCACGGTGTTGCCAGAATCAGGCCTGTGACTGAACGCGACGAGACCTTTCAAAGATCATCGCAGACGTGCTGCCCGTCATCGGCGGAGTTGGCCACCATGCCGCCCTTCATCAGTTCTTCCATCCTGCTGCCGCAGTCCCGCATCTTGTCCATGATCGGCGCCTTGGACATTTCCTGGCCGAGTTCCATCGCCTTTGCCATCGCGGCATCACGCTTGCCCGCCTTGCACAGGGCGGAGACTTCGGCCTCCATGCGCTCACCGAGCGCCTGCACAGCTTCCATTTCCTTGGGGTCCACCTTCGACATGCACTCCGCCATCTGCATGCCTTGCTGCATCATGCGCTCCATCTCGGCCGGATCGGGCTGCTGCGCCTCGCCCGACGACGGCATCAGGCAAACAGTCAGCGTGCCCAGCAGCGCCCCTCGCAAAAGAATACCGACAGGACGGAATGAGCTTGAACGGGGTGAGGACATGGCAGGCTCCTGAGGCTTGAACAGGCGCCGAGAGTGGCAGACAAGCGCGATTTGAGGCAAGTGCAAACTTGTCGCAACCGCGCTGCCGTTCCACAATGGAACATGTCTGAGCGCCCGACCCTGCGGACCGAATTCTCGAACGGCTGGTTGCTGTTGCTGACCGCGACCCTGGGCTGCGGGATGGGCGCCTCCTCGCTGGTGTACTACAGCTTCGGGGTCTTCGTGGAGCCGCTGCAGCAGCACTTCCAGTGGAGTCGCGGCGAGGTTACTTCCACCCTGCTCTACGGCAGTCTTGGGCTGGTGCTCATCGCGCCCTTGCTCGGATGGATGATCGATCGCGTTGGCCCGCGCCGGGTCGCTCTGATCGCTATCCCGGCCTTCTCCGCCCTGCTCTTCGTGGCGAGCCGCTTCGACGCCTCGCTGGTGCTGTTCTATGGGCTCTTCTTCTTCACCACCTTGGCAGGCAGCGGCACTAC
>JBDLQR010000250.1:0-2575 GCA_039800485.1 Pseudomonadota bacterium | reverse complement strand
GCCCGACGCAAGGCGGGAAAGCGCGGCTTGCACCAGCGCCACCAGCAGCTGCCTTACGACCGCGAGAAAAGCCCGCAGGGCCGAGACCCGGCCCGCGGGAACCACGGACAGGCGATGAGATCCAGGAGGAGACGTGTTCATGCGGAGAGACGGGCCAGCGGGTGGCCTTCGTGGGAATCCATCAGGGTGGCGGCGGGCGGCACATCTGCCCGGGCCGCACGCGCGATGACGTGGCGCAGTGTGTCCAGACCGGCGCCTTGCAGGGCGCTGACGAAAACGCGCGCACAGCGCCGCCCATCACTGGCCTCGATCTCGTCCTCAAGGACACGAGGCTGCGCAGTCGGCTCCAGACGATCGGTCTTGTTGTAAACGAGGACCTGCGGCACCACATCGGCACCGATTTCGCGAAGGACACGATCCACTTCCGCACGCTGCTCGATGAGGTTCGGGCTGGAGGCGTCGACGACATGCAGCAGAAGATCGGCCTCTGCCGCCTCAGAAAGGGTCGCCTGGAAAGCTTCGACCAGCTTGTGCGGCAAATCGCGGATGAAACCGACCGTATCCGACAAGGACACCGAGGCGCCCGCCTGCTCCAGCCAAAGAGAGCGCGTGGTGGTGTCCAGCGTGGCAAAGAGCTGGTCCGCCGCGTAGGCACGCGCCTTCACCAGGGCATTGAACAGCGTGGACTTTCCTGCATTGGTGTAGCCGACCAGTGACACCCGAAACGTTCCCCGCCGCTCTCGCTGACGACGCTGCGTGGCCCGCTGGCGCTTGACCTTTTCCAGACGGGCCTTCACCGCCTTGATGCGGTCATCAATCATCCGCCTGTCCAGCTCGATCTGCGTCTCGCCAGGGCCGCCTCGGGTACCGATACCACCCTGCTGACGCTCCAGGTGGGACCAGCGCCGAACCAGTCGCGTGGCCAAGTACTGCAGGCGCGCCAGCTCCACCTGCAGCTTGCCTTCATGGCTCTGGGCGCGCGAAGCAAAGATGTCGAGAATGAGCGCCGTGCGGTCAGAGACCTGCACGCCCAGATGCCGCTCGAGGTTGCGCTGCTGGATCGGGCTGAGCGCCTGGTCGAAGATCACACCCTGTGCCGCCGTACCTTCCACCAGCGCCTTGATCTCATCGGCCTTGCCCGATCCGACGAACAAGGCAGCGTCAGGGGCCTTGCGCCGGGCTGTTACCCGGGCCACAGGATCGTCGCCTGCGGATACGGCCAGCAACGCCAACTCTTCCAGTTCCGCGTCGAAGGCAGCGCCATGCCCCAAGTCCACGCCGACCAGCACGGCGCGGGTCTGGTCGCCCATGGCTGAAGAAGCAAGATGCGAGTGGTTCAAGGAAGCAGAGTCCCCAGATGCAAATGGCGTTGTGTGCGCGTAGAGGAGGCCACCAAGCGCTCAGGCCACCGGCTCGGCGTCATTGGGGTGGAAGTTGACAGCACGACCCGGCACCACCGTGGAGATGGCGTGTTTGTAGACCATCTGGGTCACCGTGTTTCGCAACAGCACCACGTACTGGTCGAAGGATTCGATGTGCCCTTGCAACTTGATGCCATTGACGAGGTAAATCGAGACCGGGACGTGTTCCTTGCGCAATAGATTGAGGAACGGATCCTGGAGAAGCTGGCCTTTGTTGCTCACGATATGCTCCGTGATGGAAATAAACGTCCACCTTATCACATGGGGTTGACCCTGAAGGCTGCAAGGCCCCGGGTCGCCGAAGGGTTCAGTCCTCGGAACGCGCGAACGGATTGCTCGACGACTTCATCTCGATACGCAGTGGTGTACCGATGAGCTGGAAACGGTCTCGGACACGACCCTCCAGATAGCGCTTGTAGCTGTCCGCCACATGTTCGAGGGAATTGCCGTGGACAACCACCAGCGGTGGATTCATTCCCCCCTGGTGCGCATAGCGCAACTTGGGGCGGAAGCGGCCCGCCCGGGGCGGCTGCTGGTGTGCCACCGCCTCCTGCAAGACCTTGTTCAGTGCCGGCGTGGACATCTTGCAAGTCGCCGCTGCGTAGGCCTGTTCGATCGCCTTCCACACCGCACCCAGCCCACGGCGCTGAAGGGCCGAGATGTGCAGCACCGGGGCAAATTTCAGGAAGGCCAGGCGCTGCTCGATCGATCGAAGCAGCATCTCGCGCTGATAGCTGTCGATCGCGTCCCACTTGTTGACGGCCACCACCACGGCACGGCCCGATTCGGCGATGTACCCGGCGATGTGTGCGTCCTGCTCGGACACCCCTTGCGTGGCATCCACAAGCAACAGCACGACGTGCGCGTCGGCAATCGCCTGCAAGGTCTTGACCACGGAGAACTTCTCCACCGCCTCGAAGACGCGTCCCTTGCGACGCAGGCCGGCCGTGTCGATCAACTCGAAACGGCGGCCGCCACGCTCAAAGGGCACGGTAATCGCATCCCGCGTGGTACCCGGCAGGTCAAAGGCAACGAGTCGCTCCTCTCCCAGCCAGACATTGATCAACGTCGACTTTCCGACATTGGGCCGACCCGCCACAGCCAGACGGATCGGCCGATCGGCCGCATCGGCCATCTCGGTGTCGGTATCAGCA
>JBDLQR010000249.1:0-3378 GCA_039800485.1 Pseudomonadota bacterium | reverse complement strand
CCAGGCTGGTGATGCCGCGCTTGGCTTTCTCCAGGCCTGAACGACGCACGTCCCAGATTCCTTCGGAGGCGACCTGGTCGGCAAGCTGCACAGCATTGGCGCCATCCATGATGAGGCGCTTGATGGCATCCGAGATGGGCATCACCTGATAGATACCAGTACGGCCCTTGTAGCCACTGGGGCAGTCGCTGCCGCCATTACCCGGATTGAACAGGCGAATTCCTTCATCGATATCGGCCTGCGGGAAGCCCTCTTCGCGCAGGGCTTCGGGTGGCAGGGTCAGGGGCACGCGGAATTGCGGGTGCAGTTTACGCACTAGGCGCTGCGCCGTGATGAGGTTGATCGAGGTCGTCACGGCGAAGGGCGGAATACCCATGTCCTGCAGGCGGGTGATGGTCTGCGGCCCGTCATTGGTGTGCAGGGTGGACATCACCATATGGCCCGTCTGTGCAGCCTTGACTGCAATCGAGCCTGTTTCCAGATCGCGTATCTCACCCACCAGAATGACGTCCGGATCCTGACGCAGGAATGCGCGCAGCGCTTTTGCGAAGGTCATGCCGGTACGTTCATCCACCTGCACCTGGTTGATCCCGGCGAGGTTGATTTCGATCGGGTCCTCGACGGTCGAGATATTGATGTCTTCCCGGTTCAGCATGCTGATGCCGGTATACAGCGACACTGTCTTGCCGCTGCCGGTAGGGCCCGTCACCAGCAGCATGCCGTAGGGCTTGTAGAGGTTCTTGACGAAAAGATCCCTCTGGAAATCCTCGTAGCCCAGTTGCTCGATGTTGAGCTTCGCAACGTCTGAATCGAGGATACGCAGCACCACCTTTTCGCCGTACAGCGTGGGACAGGTGCTGACGCGGAAGTCGATGGCCTTGTTTTTGGACAGGCGCAGCTTGATGCGCCCATCCTGGGGTATACGGCGCTCCGACACATCCAGTCGCGACATCACCTTGATGCGCGCTGCGATCTTGAAGGCCAGTGCCAGGGGTGGCTTGATGATCTCGGTCAGCATGCCATCCACCCGGAAGCGCACGCGATAGTATTTTTCGTAAGGCTCGAAGTGCAGATCCGAGGCGCCGCGCTTGATCGCATCGAGCAGGATGCGGTTCACGAACTTCACCACCGGCGCATCGTCGATTTCGGCGTTGTCTGTCAGGGAGTCGGGCTGGGTCGTGGCTTCCAGATCCACCAGGCTGTCGGCGGAGGTTTCGTCCAGACCGCCCAGGTCATCGAAGCCGCCGAACGCCACATCCAGGGCCTTTTCGATGGCCTTGGTCAGCTTGGAATCCTCCACCAGTACGGCTTCGGTGGAAGCCCCACCGATGTGGAACTTGATTTCGTCCAGTGCGCGGAGGTTGGTGGGGTCGGAGACTGCGATGAAGACCCGGTTCCCGCGGCGGTAGATGGGCAGGGCGGAATGGCGTGTGATCAGCGATTCGCTGACCAGCTTGACCACATCCGGGTCGATTTCGATGGCCTCGATGTCGAGCAGCGGCATGCCGAACTCGACGGAAGCTTCATGCGCGACTGTCTTGCTGTCGACCAGTCGGCGCTCTATGAGGTAGCGGACGAAGGGAGTACGGGAGTCGAGCGCCTCCTTGAAGGCTTTTTGCGCGCTCTGCTCGTCGAGCAGGCCATCCGTGACCAGCTTGCGCGCCAAGCCCCCCAAAGGCATCTTGCTGCTCGAAACCGCCACTGTTGAGGCCTCTGTCATGAATCCCTAGTACCGCACTGAAAATGGTAGAGGAAAGCCGGGTCAATAGCCAACCGACCCGCCAGACAGGTGGCCGGACGCCGGGCTCTTCGCCCGGCGCCCTCTAGGGCCCTCAGGCCTTTTTCGCGAACTCGAGTCTGCCGTCGACCACCTCCACCGTGACGGTGTCGCCCTTGCCGAAGCGGCCCTCGAGCAGTGCCTGCGCCAAGGGCGTCTCCAGCTGATTCTGGATGACCCTCTTCAGCGGCCGCGCCCCGTATACGGGGTCAAAACCCATCTCGCCAAGTTTATCGACCGCCTCCGGGGAAACCTGAAGCCCGACCTGGAGGTCGCCCAGGCGCTTTCCAAGCAGAGCGAGCTGGACATCCGCGATGGACTTGATCTGCTCGCGGCGCAACCCGTGGAACACCACCACCTCATCGATGCGGTTGATGAACTCGGGCCGGAACGCGCCCCGCACCACCTCCATCACCATGGCCCGCATCGCCTCGTAATCGAGATGCTCTCCCTGGCCCTGGATCTGTTCCGAACCCAGGTTGGAAGTCATCACGATGACGGTGTTGCGGAAATCCACCGTGCGGCCCTGACCGTCGGTCAGCCGCCCGTCATCCAGCACCTGCAACAGGATGTTGAACACATCCGGATGCGCTTTCTCAATCTCGTCCAGCAACAGCACGGAGTAGGGTTTGCGGCGCACGGTTTCGGTCAGGTAGCCCCCCTCTTCGTACCCGACGTAACCGGGCGGGGCACCGATGAGGCGGGCCACCGAGTGCTTCTCCATGTACTCGGACATGTCGATGCGCACCAAGGCGTCCTCGGTGTCGAAGAGGAAACCCGCGAGCGCTTTGCAGAGCTCGGTCTTGCCAACCCCGGTCGGGCCCAGGAAGAGGAAAGAGCCATTGGGGCGCTTGGGATCCGAAAGTCCCGCACGCGAACGCCGGATGGCGTTGGAGACTGCCGTCACGGCAGCGTCCTGACCGACCACGCGCTGATGCAGCGCAGTTTCCATGCGCAAAAGCTTGGCCCTCTCGCCCTCCAGCATCCGCGACACGGGGATCCCCGTCCACTTGGAGACCACTTCCGCGATTTCCTCGTCAGTGACCTTGTTGCGCAGGAGCTTCAGTTTCTGCTCCGTCTCGCCAACCTCCGCGAGTTTCTTCTCCAGACCCGGGATGACCCCGTACTGCAGTTCGGACATGCGTGCGAGGTCCCCACTGCGCTTCGCGGTATCAAACTCGATGCGAGCCTTTTCCAGATCGGCCTTGATCTGGCTGGCCCCGCTGAGGGCCGCCTTCTCGGACTTCCAGATTTCCTCCAGATCCGAATACTCGCGCTCCACCTGGGCGAGCTGGGTCTCCAGATCAGCCAGCCGCCGCTTGGAGGCCTCGTCGGCTTCCTTGCGCAAGGCTTCGCGCTCGATCTTGAGCTGGATGATTCGGCGATCGAGCCGGTCCATCTCTTCGGGCTTGGAGTCGATTTCAATGCTGATGCGGCTTGCAGCCTCGTCGATGAGATCGATGGCCTTGTCGGGCAGCTGCCGGTCCGTGATGTAGCGATGCGAGAGCTGGGCTGCAGCCACGATGGCGGGGTCGGTGATCTCCACGCCATGGTGTACGGCGTATTTTTCCTTCAGGCCGCGCAGGATGGCGATGGTGTCC
>JBDLQR010000248.1:0-5162 GCA_039800485.1 Pseudomonadota bacterium | reverse complement strand
GCTCGGCGCCCTCAATCTTCACTTTGCCTATCACTGGAGCACGGAGGCCTGGGTCAACTTCAAGGTTTTCGGCACCCTGGGTCTCTCGATCGCCTTCACTTTCGTTCAAGCCCTGTACCTCATGCGTTACGATGCGTCCCGCGATGTATCCCAGGGAGAATGAGCCCGCCATGCTGACCGACGCCAGAGCACACGACCGTCCCGAGCGCATGGAACACGACCATTCCCGTCGCTTTCATCCTGCGCGTCCGCCGGCGCCTGCAAAGCGGGAGCGCTTTGCATGACTGTCGATGAGACACGCCTGTCGCGGATCGAGACGGCGCTGCGTACCGCCCTTGCCCCCAGCAGCCTGAGTCTGGTGGACGAAAGCCATCTCCATCGCGGCCATGCCGGTGCCGCCAGCGGGCGGGGTCATTATCGCGTGCGGGTGGTCTCCGCCGTGTTCAACGGCAAGGCGCCCCTGGCGCGTCATCGCCAGGTGTACAGTGCGCTGGGCGCACTCATGGAGACCGACATTCACGCACTCAGCATCGAGGCCCTCAGTCCCGATGAAGCCACCGCCTGAGGCGTCGGCACCCCGCAGTCGCGTGGTCTGGACCTCGACCGACGGCGCCTCGAGTTTCAGCTGCGCTTCGCAGGAAAATTTTCTCGCGGGCCTGCCGGATGAGAGCGTTGACTGCATCTGGACCGACCCGCCCTACCTGCTTTCCAACGATGGCAGCACCTGCGTGGCCGGGCGCCGGCACAGCGTCAACAAGGGCGGCTGGGATCGCAGCCAGGGAATCAACACCGACCACGCATGGAACCTTGCCTGGCTCGCCGAGTGTCACCGGGTACTCAAGCCGGCGGGCGCGCTCTGGGTCAGCGGGACCCTGCATGTCTATCTCAGCGTGGGCATGGCCATGCAGGAACTGGGCTTTCGCATCCTCAATGACATCGTGTGGGAGAAACCCAATCCGCCGCCCAATCTCGGCTGCAGATGTTTTACCCACGCCACGGAAATCCTGTTGTGGGCGACGAAGGCAGGCCGCGGCGGCAAGCACAAGCATGTGTTCAATTACGAAGCCATGAAGCAGGCCAATGACAATCGTCAGATGAAGAACGTCTGGCGCTTCACGGCCCCCGGCGCGGACGAAAAACGCTCGGGCCGGCATCCCACCCAGAAACCACTGGCGCTGGTGGAGCGCTGTCTGCTCGCGACGACCCATCCCGGCGATCTCGTGGTTGACCCCTTCAGCGGCTCGGGCACGACCGCGGTCGCCGCCTTGCGTCATGGCCGCCGCTTCATGGGCAGTGAACGCGACCCCGCCTATGCCCGCCTTGCAGCCAAACGTATCAGGGCCGAAACAAGGCCGGATGAGGTGACATGAACCCTACACTCACGCTGACCTGTGAACTGATCGCACGCCCCTCCGTCACCCCTGAAGATGCGGGGTGCCTGGATCTGATCGGGCAGCGTCTGGAACGACTCGGCTTCGGCCTCGAACCCATGCCCAGGGCTGATGTGAGCAACCTCTGGGCGACCCTGGGACACGGTGGCCCCGTGTTCTGCTTCGCGGGCCACACCGATGTGGTGCCGCCGGGTGATCTGGCGGACTGGACCAGCGATCCCTTCCTGCCGGTGATCACGGACGGGTTTCTGTACGGTCGCGGCGCGGCTGACATGAAAGGCAGTCTCGCTGCCATGGTCACCGCTACGGAACGCTTTCTTGCCCGCTGCCCGCAGCCCCGGGGCACCCTCGCCTTCCTGTTGACGTCCGATGAGGAAGGCGTGGCGACCCATGGCACCCGGCATGTGGTTGAAACGCTCATGGCGAGAGGGCAGCCGCTCGATTACTGCCTCATCGGCGAACCCAGCAGCCAGCAGCGCCTGGGTGACCTGCTGCGCAATGGCCGCCGCGGCTCACTGAATGGACGACTCACAATCGAGGGCGTGCAGGGCCATGTGGCCTACCCTGATCGCGCCCGCAACCCCATCCACCTCGCCGCGCCCGCCCTTGCCGCCCTGGCTGCGCTGAACTGGGATCCGGGCAACGAATTCTTTCCGCCCACTTCGTTCCAGATTTCGAATGTGAACTCGGGCACCGGGGCCGAAAACGTGATCCCTCCGCGACTGGAGGCACGCTTCAACTTCCGCTTTTCCACCGAAAGCACACCGGAACAGCTGAAAGCACGGGTGAAGGAAACGCTGGACGCCCACGGTCTGGACTACCGCATCGAATGGCATCTCTCCGGTGAGCCCTTCCTCACCGGACAGGGCCGCTTGGTCGAGGCCGTGGTGGGCGCGCTGGATGCGGAGCTCGCCGTGACTCCGGAACTGTCGACAGGCGGCGGCACCTCGGATGGACGATTCATCGCGAAGATGGGCTGCGAGGTGCTCGAACTCGGTCCGAACAACGCCACCATTCACAAGATCAACGAGCGGGTCCCGGTGCACGAACTGGAGCAGTTGTCCCGGGTTTACGAAGAGGTTCTGGTGCGTCTGCTGGGCTGAGGGAGGAAAGCCGCCGCGCAGGGCGCGACGGCGTGTATGGCAGGATTACGGCGTCTCACGTCGGGGCCGCAGGCCTCCGACGCGAGGCGCTCGCAGCGCTCAGTGGAACTGCTCTTCTTCGGTGGAGCCAGTGAGTGCCGTCACCGATGACTTGCCGCCCTGTATGACCGTGGTCACATCGTCGAAGTAACCCGCGCCCACTTCCTGCTGGTGGCTGGCGAAGGTGTAGCCGCGCTTCGCAGCCGCGAATTCCTTCTCCTGCACCATTTCGACGTAGGCCGTCATGCCCTTCTCCACATACTGATGGGCAAGGTCGAACATGTTGTACCACATGTTGTGAACACCGGCCAAAGTGATGAACTGGTACTTGTAGCCCATCGCACCGAGCTCTCGCTGGAACCTGGCGATCGTGGCGTCATCCAGGTTCTTCTTCCAGTTGAAGGACGGCGAGCAGTTGTAGGCCAGCAGCTGGTCAGGGAACTGCTTCTTGATGGCCTCGGCGAAGCGGCGAGCCTCATCGAGATCCGGCACGGCGGTCTCACACCACAGCAGATCAGCGTAAGGCGCATAGGACAGGCCACGGTCGATGGCCTGGTCGAGACCGGCCTTGGTGACATAGAGGCCTTCCGAGGTCCGCTCACCGGTGACGAAACGCTTGTCGCGCTCGTCAACATCAGAGGTGAGAAGATTGGCGGCGTTGGCATCGGTGCGTGCCAGCAGGACGGTGGGGACGCCCGCGGTGTCCGCGGCCAGGCGCGCGGCGACCAGCTTCTGCACGGCTTCCTGGGTCGGAACCAGCACCTTGCCGCCCATGTGGCCGCACTTCTTGACGGACGCGAGCTGGTCTTCGAAGTGCACGCCGGAGGCGCCTGCCTCGATCATGTTCTTCATCAGCTCGAAGGCGTTGAGCACGCCACCGAAGCCGGCCTCGGCATCGGCCACGATGGGAATGAAGTAGTCGATGGCACGCTCGCCAGTCTTGGACCACTGGATTTCGTCGGCACGCTTGAATGAGTTGTTGATGCGACGAACCACCGTCGGCACGGAGTTCACGGCATACAGGGACTGATCGGGGTACATCGTCTCGCTGGTGTTGGCGTCGGCGGCGACCTGCCAGCCGGACAGGTAGATGGCCTTGATGCCGGCCTTGACCTGCTGCACGGCCTGACCACCCGTCAGCGCGCCCAGGCAGGGCACGAAGGCTTCCTCGTTCACCAGCTTCCAGAGCTTCTCCGCACCGCGGCGGGCAAGGGTGTGTTCCACCTGAACGCTGCCCCGCAGGCGAACGACATCTTCTGCACTGTAGTCGCGCTTGATGCCCTTCCAACGGGGATTGGTGGCCCAATCCTTCTTCAGTTGCTCGACCTGGTCTTTGAACGATTGAGACATGATTACTCTCCTGCCTGTCTAGGCATGCCGTGAAGTTCTGTGACTGCTGCGGGGTGACCCGACCTCGGGAATCTCGAAATACATGACATCAGGCCCCCGCCTGGTGTCAGCGCGCGACGAATTCCCACCCTGAGAAAGAAACTGCGCCAACTACCCTGACTGACGCGGCGCGGCATGTTAATGCTGCCCCGCAGCTCCTTCAAGGAACGGGCGCACATCCCGCCGGGAATAGCGCTCCCGTCCGCCTGTCGAAGCCGGCGGCCGGGGCTTTCCCAACAGGTTTGCGGGACCTTAAGTTGCGCTGCAGCATCTGTCAATGCGAGCGGGTTGCAGCGGATGCAGGCAGACGTGTGGGGAACTCCGATCGATACCTGCAAACACGCATCATTGAAGGGGTTTTACGTCGGTTGCCCTGCGGCCTTGCGAACCTATAATCGAACAGGACGCATGACCCACAGCCGACTCAGACAGACGGACGCATGGCGAAGAAAATTGAAACTGATCGTGAATCGGGACTGGCGGTTGAAGAAGCACCGCCGCAGACCAGGACACCTCCGCTCTACAAGGTCATCATGCTCAACGACGATTACACGCCGATGGAATTCGTCGTCCATGTCCTGGAGAAGTTCTTCGCGCTCGACCGTACCGCCGCCACGCGCGTGATGCTCGAGGTCCACACCCGCGGCAAGGGCGTCTGCGGCACCTTCGTGCACGAGATCGCCGAGACCAAGGTGGCGCACGTGAACTCCTATGCGCGCGAGAATCAACACCCCTTACTCTGTACCCTGGAACAGGCCTAGAAACCCAGATACCGCGATACGCGGAGGCAGGATGGCACGGTGCTAAGCAAAGAACTGGAAGTAACGCTGAACCTGGCGTTCAAGGCTGCACGGGAGCAGCGGCATGAGTTCATGACGATTGAACACCTGCTGCTCGCACTCATCGACAACCCTACCGCCGCCAAGGTGCTGAGGGCCTGCGGTGCCGATCTCAACCAGCTGCGCCGGCAGCTCACGGATTTCATCCGCGAGAACTCCCCTGCCCTGCCCGAGGACGAGGAGCGCGACACGCAGCCCACACTGGGCTTTCAGCGCGTCCTGCAGCGCGCCGTGTTCCATGTCCAGTCTTCCGGCAAGAAGGAAGTCACCGGCGCCAACGTGCTGGTGGCCATTTTCGGTGAGCGCGAATCCCAGGCCGTGTACCTGCTCGGCCAGCAGAACATTGCACGGCTCGACGTGGTCAACTGCATCTCCCACGGCATCTCCAAGCTCGGCGAGGA
>JBDLQR010000247.1:0-4844 GCA_039800485.1 Pseudomonadota bacterium | reverse complement strand
TTTTCGCTATCGCCGCCCACCATGGCGTTTACGAACTGGTTGCAGGACGCCTGACCGATGCCCCACACGGCGTAATTGCCGGCCGCATCCGCCGCGGGCACGGGTGCCGGGTGGAGCAGGGTCGTGCAGAGCACGAGGCAGGTGGAGGACGCGGCAAGTGTGCGGTGTGGCATGGCAGTTGACTCTGCAAGGGGCGCTGGAATGGAACCAGGCGGGCGGTTTCAGGCCCCGGGCGCCGGCCTCACGCGACGGGCCGGGCAGGCCGGTGACGCTTGAAGCGGGTGCTCAGGAACTCCATCTGGTCTGCAAGGATACGCCGGTTGGAAAGGGCGAGGAATTCCGCCCAGTTGGGCACATAGGGCACGGCCAGCAGGGGCATGCGCGCCTGCTCCGGAGTCTTGCAGCCTTTCCGTGTGTTGCAGGAACGGCAGGCCGAGACAACGTTCGACCATACATCCAGGCCCCCTCGCGAGAGCGGGATGACGTGATCCCGGGTCAATTGTCCATCTGCGAACTGGTCGCCGCAGTACATGCAGAGGAAGGCGTCGCGCCGGAAAAGCTCATGATTGGAGAGCGGTGGCAAGCTGCGGGGCAGGGGCGCACCGCGGCCGGAGCGCTTGATGGCAACGATGCTGTGGATGGTGAGACACGACCGCTCGCCGGTGGCGCGTGCGTGGCCACCGCGCACGACGAACTCATGGTCTCCTGCCGTCCAGGCGACCATGTCCCGGGTATAGAGGCAAACGGCATCTTCCCACGGGATCCAGCGCACCGGAGTGCCCGTGACATCGAGTCGCAAGATGAGAGGTGCGCCAGTCATGTTCCTTGAATTCAAGTGAAGAAACCCACCAGAGCCCAAAGGGATGCCCATGCATCCCGACACCACCACAACCGCCCGATTGTTCCCCGAACGCGGCGCTTCGATCAAGTAAACTCGCGTCGTCCCCGAACTGCAGGAACTGCAAGGCCATGAGCAGGCATATCGACGATCTCCTGTCCCTGATGCGGCAATTGCGCGATCCGGACCGGGGCTGCCCCTGGGATCGCGAGCAAACCTTCGGGAGCCTCGTGAAACACACCCTCGAGGAAGCCTATGAGGTGGCCGATGCCATCGAACGCGGTGCACTGGACGAGCTGCCGGATGAGCTGGGCGACCTGCTCTTCCAGGTCGTATTCCATGCCCGCATCGGCGAAGAGGCTGGCCAGTTCACGTTCAACGAGGTGGTGGCTCGTCTGCATGACAAACTGGTGCGCCGGCATCCGCATCTCTTTGCGCAGGCCGAAATCCGGGATGCGTCTGCCCAGGCCGCTGCGTGGGAGAGCATCAAGGCCGGGGAGCGCGCGGCGCGCAGGAACCCGGACGGGTTGGCCAGCGAACTGGATGATGTGCCGGTGACGCTGCCGGCCCTGGCCCGCGCTGCCAAGCTGCAGAAGCGGGCCTCACGTGTCGGCTTTGACTGGTCGGCCGTGGGGCCTGTGCTGGACAAGATTCAGGAGGAACTGGACGAACTGCGTGAAGTGGTCGCGGACCCGACCGCGCACGCCGCGCAGGAGGAGGAACTGGGCGATCTGCTCTTTGCGGTGGTCAATCTTGCCCGCCATCTGGGCGTCGACCCCGAGGCTGCCGCCCGCGCCGCGAATCGCAAGTTCGAACGGCGTTTCCGCTATGTGGAAGAAGAACTGAGCCGCAGTGGCAAGACTCCGGCTGAAAGCGAACTGCAGGAAATGGACGCGCTGTGGGACCGGGCCAAGGCCCTGGGCTTGTGAGCCAGGACCCGCCCGGGAACTGATCAGCGGTCGCGTTTGACGATGTATTCGGCGATCCGGCGCAGTGTGTCGGCCCGGGTATCAAAGCAGGACAGTGCCCCGATCGCCTCATCGCACAGGCGTTGCGCGGTGGCCTTGGCCTCAGCCATGCCGAGCAGATTGGGGTAGGTCGGCTTGTCGCGATCCTGATCCGAACCCTGTGGCTTGCCGATGACCTCGGTCTCGCCCTCCACATCCAGAATGTCATCCTGAACCTGGAACGCGAGTCCGATGGCACGCGCATAGATGTCGAGCCGTTCGGCGTGGACCGGATCGCTCTGGCCCGAGGCCATGAAGCCGAGTCGCACGCTGGCCCGGATGAGCGCACCGGTCTTGTAGAGGTGCATGTTCTCAAGGGCCTCCAAGGTCAGGCGCTTGCCCACCGCGGCCAGATCGATGGCCTGACCGCCCGCCATGCCACGCGAACCGCTTGCACTGGCAAGTTCGCGCAGCATCGATACGCGCATCCCGGTACCCACGCTCAGGGCGGGATCTGCCGCCAGGACATCGAAGGCCAGGGCCTGCAAGGCATCGCCGACCAGAATGGCCGTGGCCTCGTCATAGGCCTTGTGACAGGTCGGGCGACCGCGTCGCAGGTCGTCATTGTCCATTGCCGGCAGATCGTCATGGACCAGGGAATAGGCATGAATCAGTTCAACCGCCACCGCGGACGAATCGAGTGCGGTCCCCGCCGTGCCAAATACCTCACCTGTTGCGTAGACCAGCACCGGACGGATGCGCTTGCCCGGACCGAGCACGGCATAGCGCATGGCCTCGTGCAGGGTGGCCGGCGGCAGATCGCTGCGCGGTAGCCAGTGATCGAGGGCGGAGTCGGCGCGCGCCTGGTAGCGCTCCAGGGTCTGGGCGAGGGACATGGATTCAGGGCTCTTCATCGTCGGCCTCATCGGCCAGTGGGTCGGGACCGTCAGGAGACGGGAAATCAGTCAAGGCTTCGCCCTGGCTGCCCTCGGTCAGGATTTTCACGCGTTGTTCGGCTGCTTCCAGTGCCTGCTGGCAACTTCTGATCAGTGCCACGCCGCGCTCGAACTGCTGCAAGGATTCCTCGAGGCTCAGGTCGCCACGCTCCAGGCTTTCCACGAGCTGTTCGAGAGTCTCCAGATTGGCTTCGAAGTCCGGACCGGTCTTGCGTTTCACACTGGGCTTCCTGATGAGGCCGCGCACTGTAGCGAGGCCGAGCTTGGCTGGTCAACGCGCGGTGGGCCTGGCAGTCGGCTGGCTGTTGCATAACAGCATTCCCATCCCTACACTTCGCCGCAGTTTAGACTTAGTCTAAATCCCAGGTGCCCACAGCGCCTCGGTTTCATAACCACAAACGGAGGGTGTTATGCCGTCACTCAAAGGTTCCAAGACCCAGGACAACCTGAAGGCCGCGTTCGCAGGTGAGTCGCAGGCCAATCGTCGCTACCTGTACTTCGCGCAGAAGGCTGACGTCGAAGGCTTCAACGATATTTCGGCCGTGTTCCGTTCCACCGCGGAAGGTGAGACCGGTCATGCCCATGGCCACCTCGAGTATCTCGAGGAAGTGGGTGACCCGGCCACCGGCGAGCCGATCGGTACCACCAACCTGAACCTCAAGGCTTCGATCGCCGGCGAGACCCACGAGTACACCGACATGTACCCGGGTATGGCCAAGACCGCCCGTGAGGAAGGTTTTGACGAAATCGCCGACTGGTTCGAGACGCTGGCCAAGGCTGAGCGCTCCCACGCCAACCGTTTCCAGAAGGCGCTGGACTCGATGGGCTGAAACGGCCGCGCACAGCGACCGTGACTGGAAGCCGGGATTCGTCCCGGCTTCCTTCGTTATAGACACACACAACGAGGTGGGCGGCATGAGCGAAGTGAAGGAAGGACGGCGGGAGGGCAGCCTTGATGCGCCAACCCGGCACCCTCTGGGCTGGAAGGAGCCGGAGTTCTACCAGGAAGCACCGCTCTTTGAAGAGCTGGAGCGCGTGTATGACATCTGCCACGGTTGCCGCCGCTGTGTGAGCCTCTGCAATTCCTTTCCCGTGCTGTTCGATCTGGTCGACGAGTCGCCGACCATGGAAGTCGATGGCATCGAGAAGAAGGACTATTGGAAAGTCGTGGACCAGTGTTACCTCTGCGACCTCTGCTACATGACCAAGTGCCCCTACGTGCCGCCCCATGAGTGGAACGTGGATTACCCTCATCTCATGCTGAGGGCCAAGGCGGTCAAGTTCGAAAAAGGCGAGACGCCCCTGCGCGACAAGATTCTTTCATCGACCGATGTGGTCGGCCGGATCGCCTCCATTCCCGTGGTTGCCCAGACGGTCAACGCCGTCAACCGCATGAAACCCGCCCGCTCACTGCTGGAGAAGACGCTCGGCGTGCACGCCGAGGCGCCACTGCCGAAGTTCGAAAGCAATACCGCGCGCAAGCGACTTGCCCGCCGCACTGATGGCAAGCCGGCCTCGGTGCCGAAGGCAACCGCGGAAACGACCGGCAAGGTCGCCATCTTCGTGACCTGCTACGGCGACAAGAACTCCCCTGACATCGTGGAAGACCTCTACGAAGTCCTCGTGCACAACGGGCTCGAGGTGCTGGTGGCTCCTGCCAATCAGTGCTGCGGCATGCCGAAGCTCGAGCTTGGAGATCTGAAAGGTGTCGAGAAACTGAAGGATGGCAACATCGCCCAGCTTGCCGCCCTGGTCGACCAGGGCTACGACATCGTCGCGCCGATCCCGAGTTGCGTGCTGATGTTCAAGCAGGAACTGCCGCTCATGTTCCCGGACGACGCCGGCGTGCAGAAAGTGAAGCGGGCGTTCTTCGACCCCTTCGAATACCTCATGCTCCGGCACAAGTCGGCGCTTCTCAAGACTGATTTCAAGCGTGGCCTGGGTACGGTGGCCTATCACGTCCCCTGCCACCAGCGGGTACAGAACATCGGCCTGAAGACCAAGGATGTTCTGGAGCTTGCTGCAGGTACCAAGGTCACGCCCATCGAACGCTGCTCGGGGCATGACGGCACCTACGCCGTGAAGGCCGAGAACTATGGCTTT
>JBDLQR010000246.1:0-11232 GCA_039800485.1 Pseudomonadota bacterium | reverse complement strand
ATCGTGGGGCGGTGCTGGCCGGTGAGCTCGTGGTGGGCGACACGGGGGACGAGGCGCTGGTGAGCTCACTTCTGCGGGATCATGCCATCGATACCGTGATGCACTTTGCGGCATGGACCATCGTACCTGAGTCGGTCAGCGACCCCCTCAAGTACTACCGTAACAACACTGCCAGTGCGCGCACCCTGATTGAATGCTGCGTTGCGCAAGGCGTGCGCAATTTCGTGTTCTCCTCCACCGCGGCAGTGTACGGCGTACCCGCAGGTGAAGCCTGCAGGGAAGACGCGCCGCTGGCGCCCATCAACCCCTACGGCAGTTCCAAGGCCATGGCCGAACAGATGCTGCGCGATGCCTGTGCCGCAAGCGGCCTGCGCCATGTGATTCTGCGCTATTTCAATGTGGCGGGGTGCGACCCCGGGGGCCAAATCGGACAGTCCACGCAGCAGGCGACACTGCTCATCAAGGTGGCCTGCGAGGCCGCCACCGGCCGGCGCCCGGAACTGGTGGTCTTTGGCACCGACTACCCCACGCCAGACGGCACCGGAGTGCGCGACTACATCCATGTCTGTGACCTTGCGGATGCCCACCTGAAAGCCATGGCTTATCTGGAGCAGGGTGGCGAGTCCGTCACCCTGAACTGTGGCTACGGGCACGGCTACAGTGTGCGCGAAGTGCTGGACGCGGTGGAGGCGGAGGCCGGTGCGCCGTTGCCGGTACGTCACGCGGAGCGCAGGGCGGGTGATCCCCCGTCGCTCATCGCCAATCCGGCTGAGCTGAGAGCACGTTTCAACTGGACCCCACGCTTTGATGACCTGCGCCTCATCGTGCGCACTGCCCTGGCCTGGGAGCGCAAACTCGCGGCCGGCCAGGTCCGCGATGGTCGGGCCACCGGGTGAAGCAAGCCCTGTGGTGTCTGGGTCTGTGGTGGATGGTCGGTACCAGCGTTGCCGCAGGCCTGCCGGAGCGCGTGGCTGCCATCAAGCCCTCGGTGGTGGGGGTGGGACGCTGGAATCCCCTGGGCTCACCGCAGGGGGAACTGGCTGGCACCGGCTTCTTCGTCGCGAAGGGTCGGCATGTTGCCACCAGCTACCACCTGGAACCGGTACTGGCCGCTGGCTAGCATGAAGGAGCCAAGCTCGCCGTATTCATTCCTCATGGCAGGAAGATGGAGGTACGGGCGGCGCGACGCGTGCGGCATGACATCCGTCACGACCTCGCCATCCTTGAAATCGAGGGTGAGCCCGGCATGCCGGCGCCTCTTTCAGACAGCGCACCGCCTGCAGAGGGTGAGGCGATCGCAGTCACCGGCTTCCCGATTGCCAACACGCTTGGCCTGATCCCGCTCACCAATGCCGGTATTGTGTCTTCCGTGGGTCCCATCACCATGCCGCGGGCGAGCGCGGAAGGGCTCACCGCCCAGCAGATCCGGCTGCTGCGCGAGCCCTTTGAAATCCTCATCCTCGACATGATTGCCTATCCCGGCAACAGTGGCAGCCCGGTGTACTCGCAGAACTCGGGGTCAGTGGTTGGCATCGTCGGTGGGGTCTATGTGAAACAGGCTCGGGAAGGTCTGTTGAAAGATCCATCGGCCATCACCTACGCCATTCCCGTGAGTCACCTGCGGAAACTCCTGGAAACGCTGTGAGCCTGCAGCGTCTCATCGCCCTGCCCTGCCTGCTGCTCGCGGCCGTCGGTGCCTGGTACTTTCCGGCATTCCACCTCCCCTTGCTGCTGGCACTGCTGGTCGCCGCGCTGATCTGCTGGCGTGTTCCCCACGGCTGGCTGTTCCTGCTGCCCGCCCTGGTGCCTCTGGCCGACACCGCACCGTGGAGCGGGCGTCTCTTCCTGCAGGACATCGATTTCTTCCTGCTGGTGCTGCTGGCCGGCGCACTCTGGCATGGTCAGTTTGTCCCGGCCCGCCACCAGCCCCTGCCACGATTCGATCGCTGGATGATCATGGCGTTCATTGCATGTTATCTGGCGAGCTTGCATCTGGGCCTTGCTCCCTTCCCCGCGCGAGACAACCCCAACACGTTTGCAAGCTACTACAGTCATTACAACGGTCTGCGGGTCGCCCGGGGCGTATTGTGGGCCGTCATATTCCTGCCCCCGCTCGCGTTCCTGTTCCGGCGCACCCCGGAACAGGCGCGTCATGCGCTGCTCGGCGGCATGCTGGTCGGTCTGCTGGGCACGGCCCTGACCGCGTTATGGGAACGGGGTGTGTGGCGGGATCTGCTGACGGCGGACAACATTTACGATCGTCTCGATGGCCTGCTCGATTTCTCGACGCCTTACCGGGTCACAGGTCTCTTCTCCGGCATGCATACCGGTGGAGAATCGATTGACGGCTATCTCGTGCTGGCCTGGCCTTGTGCGCTGGTCGCGGCGTTGCTCAAAGACGCCCCCCGCAGCCTCCGCATTCTTGCGATTCTCACCCTGCCTCTGGCCTTGTATACGACGATCGCCACCTTTTCGCGGGCGAGCTACCTGGCCCTCGCCGTGTGCCTCGCCCTTTTCTGCGTCGCGCTGCTGCAGGGCCTCGTCCGGCGCGGCGGGACCACGGGTGCGGGCCTGCTCCTCACCGGTCTGGGCGGATTCCTCGGGCTTTCGGCGCTGGGCTTTCAGCGCGGAGGCACCCTTGCACTCGCCGGCCTGATGATCGGTTATGGCGGACCTGCCCTCGCGCGGTACTTCATCCAGCGCGATGCGCTGGCCTGGCGACTGGCCCTGTGGCTGGGCGCCGGGCTCATGGCGGCCGCACTCATCCTGCGCGCCCAGATCACCAGCAAATGGGTCCCTGTGGGCACTGCCGAAGCCATGCCCCTGGCGGTCGGGACGGCCCTGCTCGCCGTGGCGCTCGGCAATCTCACCGGAGTCCGGGCGCGGCGCATCATGCGTACGCCGGAGTTCGGCCTGGCCGCACTGGTCTGCCTCGCGGTCGCTTCGACGATCATTCCGGCGGTCTTCGGCTTTCGCATGGAAGCGCGCTTCGCGACCGTCAGCCAGGACATGGCGACGCGCACCGCGCACTGGCAGGACGGGCTGGCGCTGCGGCCCGAGGGGCTGGTGCACACGCTGCTGGGCGCAGGAGTCGGCACCTTCCCCCGTCTTTACCTGCTCGGTTATCCGGACAAGCTCGACGGGGTTGCCATGCTGCGTGCCGAGGATGATGCACAGTTCCTCGAACTGGTCGGCGGCAAGGACGTAAAAGTGACCCAGCGCGTGAATCTGCCGGCCCACCGGCGCTACCGGCTGTCACTGGACTACAGGTTGGCCGAGCCAGAGGCGCGACTGCGGATGCGAATCTGTCGCAGACAGATGATTGAGCCGCTGGACTACAACGGCGCTTGCCGTACCGTCGATCGACGGCTTCACGCCACCGGTGGGCAGTGGCAGCGCCTGTCCGCGGTTTTCGACCTGGGGGACCTCGGCACCGGCGCCGGCATTCCGGGCCGCGCGCCGCTGCTGCTTGAATTGGGTAATCGGCGCGAATACGACCTGATGTCACGTGCCCCCGCCACCCTCGCGCTGGACAACCTCAGCCTGAGGGATGACGCGGGAGAAGAGTATCTGGAGAATGGTGATTTCTCGGCCCGGATGGACCACTGGTTCTCGCTCTACGATTTCAACCACCTGCCGTGGCATATCAAGAACATGTTCGTGCACCTTCATTTCGAACAGGGCCTGCTGGGCCTGCTTGCCACACTTGGCCTGCTGGGTCTCGCGCTGGCGCGAGGGCTGGCTAGCGCGCAGCGTGGCGATCTGTTTGCACTCGGACTGACCATTGCCATCGTCGGCTTCTGCACCGTGGGTCTTGTTGGAACGCTTTTCGACGAACCGCGGATCATGCTCTTGCTGCTGCTGATGGCCTGCGCCCTGCTCGCGAACCGGCGTGCGGCGCCGCGACGTGCGGCCGCGCGCTGAGCCCACGCCGCACCATGTGGTCCTGGCTGTCACATCATCTGTTCCATCCCTTGCAGGAACGCCTGATGGGGCGTCCCACCTGGCACATGTTCCACGCACTGGAGGCCAGTCAGTGGTGGTCTCCGGTTGCCTTGGCCGAACTGCAGAGAGTCCGTCTGAATCGGCTGTTGCGCGATGCGCTGGCGCACAGTCCCTGGCATGCGACGCGAATCCGTGAGGCGGGACTGGCGGGACTCACTGCTGCAGGAGAGGTCGGACTCGACGATCTGCGACGCCTTCCGCGCATGACCAAGTCCGACGCCCGGCTGAATGTGGAGGATCTGGTGTGGCGGGGCGTTCCCGGCGGGGCACACCCGTACAACACCGGGGGCTCCTCGGGTGAGCCGTTGATCTTCTACTACGGACGGGAGCGCCAGGCCGCGGACGCCGCAGCCCGACTGCGCGCGCGCCAGTGGTGGGGGGTGGCGCCGGGCGAGAAAGAGCTCTATCTCTGGGGAGCCCCGACCGAGCTCTCCCGGCTCGACCGGGTGAAGCGCTGGCGCGACAGCCTCGTGAATCACCGGATACTCAACGCCTTTGCCATGTCGGCGCCGCGCATGGATGCCTACCTGGAGGCCATGGAACGCTGGGCCCCCCGCTCCATTTATGGCTATGCGTCCAGCCTTGCGCTGCTGGCCGCCCACGCCCGCGCGCGAGGACAGCGACCGCGACTCCCCAGGCTCAAGGTGGTGTGCACCACGGGGGAACCTCTCTACCCGCATCAGCGCGAGCTCATCGCCTCCGTCTTCGGCGTACCCGTGGCCAATGAATATGGCTGCCGGGACGGTGGCCTCATCGCGCATGAGGCGCCTGGCGGACAAATGCTCATGGTGAGCGAATTCAATCTGGTTGAAGTCCTGGATCCCGCGGGCAATGCAGTCCCGCCGGGGACCCCGGGCGAACTGGTGCTCACCGGTTTGTGCTCGGCGGCCCAACCTTTCATCCGCTATCGCACGGGGGACATCGTGACCTTGTCTGCCGAGACTGCGCTGCACGGACGCGGCCTGCCAGTGATAGCGGAGATTGCCGGCCGCAGCACCGACTATGTGGTACGCGCCGACGGCACCATCATGCATGCGCTGGCCCTCATCTACGTGTTGCGGGCCATTCCGGGCGTCAGCGCGTTCAAGTGTATCCAGCACACGCCGACATACATGGAGGTACAGATAGTGCCAGGACCCGGGTGGACCGCCGCAGACGGCGCTGCAATCGAGGCGGGCCTGCGGGAGCGCCTCGGCGAAGCCCTGCAGGTTGCCCTCGCGTTGCAGGAGGAAATCCCCGCGGAAGCCTCGGGCAAGCATCGTTACGTGGTCAGCCATGTGGCTTTGCCTGAGTCCCTGCAGGCCTTCCTGCCGAGCCAGACGGCCGGCTGATGACCCCGGACACGCGTTGACGAAACACACGAGCAGCGAATTTCAGCGGGACGAGCAGACCATGGCGGGTGCTTTTTGCGGATCACTCTCGAATACTCCCACCGCGCAACTGCGCTGGGTGGAGAGCCTCGCCGCGTCTGGCATGAAGCCTGTGCAAGCTCCCCGTGCCCCCTCCGGGAATGCGCCCGGTTGCGGATTGTGGATGACGGAAAATACTCACTCCGTCGATGTCTACCGCGACGATGAGACAGTCGTAGTGCTGGCAGGAAGGCCGTGGCGGCTGGACCAGCCTGCTCACGGTGCTCCACTCTCCGCCGCGATGCTGGCGAGGCAATTCATGAGCGAAGGGACTTCGCTGCTGTCGAAACTTGGTGGAGCCTTCGCGCTCAGCCTGGTTCGCCCCCAGGAAGGCGAAGCTGTGCTCGCCATCGATCGCTTCTCGGTTGAAAACCTCTTTTATGTGCTGAATGGTCCGGAACTCGCCTGGAGTACGCGTCTCGCCCAGCTCGCTGCCCACCCGCTGGTCGCTTGCCGCGTCACCCCGCAGGCCGTGTTCGAGTATCTCTACTTCCACTGCGTCCCCGGGCCGGGAACGATACATGCGGGCGTCCAACGCCTGTTGCCGGGGCACTACCTGCATCACCGCGCTGGCCAGACTGTTGTGCAGGCGCACTGGAAACCGCAGTACCGAGCCTTGAACACGGCAGAGCAGATTCCCGCACCTGCAACCCTGCCGGGTGTCATCGAGGCTGCGGTGGCTCGTCATGAACTGCCCGGGCCGCAAGCCTGTTTTCTCTCCGGAGGGCTGGACAGTTCCACCGTTACGGGCCTTGCCGCAAAACGACATCCTGGTGAGGTGACTGCTTTCACCATCGGTTTCCGGGCTCCGGGCTATGACGAGATGGAGTACGCCCGCACCGTGGCCCGCCATTTCAACGTGCGTCACATCGACTACTACGTGACACCGGAAGATATCGTCGACAGTCTGCCCGCGCTGGTCAGCGCCTTTGACGGCCCTTTTGGCAACGCCTCGGCGGTGCCTACCTACTTCTGTGCCCGCCTTGCGCGTGAACACGGCTTCTCAACCCTGTTGGCCGGAGACGGTGGCGACGAACTTTTTGGTGGCAACAGTCGCTATGGCGCCCAGCTCATTTTCGAGCATTACCAGAAACTGCCGGCCGTCCTGCGTACGGGACTGCTGGAACCCCTCGGACGCAGCCTGCCGGACTGGGCGCGCCGTGGTATCGCGGGGAAGGCGGCCAGTTACATCCGTCAGGCGTCCATGCCCTTGCCGGACCGGCTCATGAACTGGAATCTGCTCAACTGGATCACACCAGGCACCTTCCTGAGCGGGGATTTCCTGGCAGGCGTCGATCAGACTCTGCCACTGCGACGCTTGCGTGAGATGTATGAACTGACGCAAGACGTCGCGACGGTGGACAGGCTTCTCCATCTGGACCTCAGACTCGCGCTCGCAGACAGCGACCTGCCCAAAGTCAGACGCATGGCGGCGCATGCAGGAGTGGATGTAGGCTTTCCGCTGCTCGACGAGGCCGTGTTCGATTACGCGGCGAGCCTGCCCGCCACGGCCAAGGTTTCGTCACGCACCCTGCGCCCGGCCTTTCGGGAAGCCTTTGCAGATTTCCTTCCGGCCGAGACGCTGGGCAAGGGCAAGCAAGGTTTCGGCCTGCCCTTCGGCCTGTGGCTGCGCGAAGATGCCGGCCTCAGGGATTTCGCGAGCAGCCAGCTGGAGGCGCTGGAAACGCGCGGTATCCTGCGCCGCGGCTTTCGTGCTGATTTCCTCTCCGGCCGTCTGCAGGCACACCCTGCCTATTACGGCGTGCTGGTATGGATCCTGATGACCCTGGCGCTGTGGCTGGACAGCAGTCCCGCGCGCCTCCAAGCCTGAGCCTGAGGCCATGCCCTACTGCATCATTCCGCAATCCCCCGGATTTCCGCCCCCATGCTGAGTTTGATCCGCAATCTCTACCGCAGCCGTACCCTGCTCATGACCCTTGCCTGGAAGAATGTGGCCTTGCGCTACAAACAGGCTTACCTCGGGGTGTTCTGGGTATTGCTGAAGCCCCTGTGCCTGATGGTGATCTTCTCGATCGTGCGCAGCTTCATCGGCATCAACAGCGGCGACATTCCCTACTCCGTGCTCGTGTTCACCGCCCTGATGCCGTGGATGTTCTTCCAGGAATCGACCTCGGAGGGTGTGGTCAGCGTGACCGGCAACACGGCGCTCATCAGGAAGGTGTACTTCCCGCGCGAAATCTTTCCGGTCATCGCAGTGGGCACCAAGATCATCGGCCTTGGCGTCAACCTTGTGATGGTTTTCCTGCTGATGGCCTGGCACGACATCTCGCCCGGCTTGCAAGCCCTGTGGATACCGGCGCTCGTACTCTATGTCAGTCTGGCCTCGCTTACCCTGGCGTTCTTCGGCGCGGCAATGAATGTCTATTATCGTGACGTGACGCAAGCCCTGCCGGTGGTGCTCTCACTGTTGATGTACCTGTCGCCCATCCTCTACCCGCTGCATCTGGTGAAGGAGAAGCTCCTGGTCCAGCAGATCGCGGGTCCGTTCTCCGAGTGGTACTACCGCCTCTACAGCATGAACCCCCTGGCCGGCATCATCGATGCCTTCCAGAATGTCCTGTTGCGCAACGAGCCACCGGATTTCGCCAGCATGCTGCCCTCCGCCCTGCTGCTGGCGGTGATGTTTCCCTTGAGTTATGCCTACTTCAAGCGTGCCGAGCGCTTCTTTGCCGACGTCATCTGAGAATCATCATGTCCATGATAGAAGTCAGTCATCTGCCCAAAGAATTCCACCTGGGCGCATTGACCAGCTTGCGCCGCTCCCTTGCCAACGCGGCGCGCCGACTGAGCGGCAAGACAGTTGAGGAGCGCCCAGCCTTCAAGGCACTGGATGATGTGAGCTTTTCAGTGGAGCGAGGGGAAGTGATCGGCATCATCGGTCACAATGGCGCGGGCAAATCGACCCTGCTCAAGATTCTCTCCGGCATCAGTGACCCCACCGGGGGTTCCGTCAAGGTCAACGGACGCATCGCGCCACTCATCGAGGTGGGGGCCGGCTTCGTGCCGGATTTCACCGGACGGGAGAATGTCTATCTGAACGGCGCGATACTCGGCATGTCGCGCGCCGAAATTGACAGCAAGTTCGACCAGATCGTCGAGTTTTCCGAAATTGGAGAATTCATCGACACCCCGGTCAAGCGCTACAGCTCCGGCATGCAGGTCAAACTTGCATTCTCCGTGGCCACGGCCGTCGAAAGCGAGATCCTCATCGTCGATGAGGTTCTCGCCGTGGGCGATGTCGCCTTCCAGCGCAAATGCCTTGATCGCATGGAGAATCTGATCAACTCGGAGGGACGCACGGTACTCATCGTAGGTCACGGCATTCGCCAGCTCGAACGCATCTGCTCGCGCATGATCCTGCTGCGCCATGGCCAAATCGTGATTGATGGTGAACCCGGGGCAGTCTCCAAGCTGTTTCTCGATGAAACCACGCTGAAGAGCGCGGAGAATGCTCTCGCGGCGGGGCCGCAGCCATTGCGCCCATACAAGGACAGCAAAGTCATGGAAGTGACCAGCCTCGAAATCGTCGGCGAGCGCAAGGTCATGGATGCCACAGTCTGTCCGCTGATGTCAGACCTGCACATCAGGCTCACGATCAACGCCCTGCACCCCATACGCAACGCGGAAATACAGATCGGTCTGCACAGCCCGGAAATGGTCTTCATGACCAAATCGTCGACACTGACCTTGCCCGATCCGCTGAATCTCGAACCCGGCATCAACCATATCGAACTTGTCGTGGAAAAGCTGGCGTTCTGCCCGGGCACTTATGGCGTGGGCGTCACCGTATTCGACTGGGCGCGCAACAAAATCTGGGCGGGGAACAAGTTACGCTGGGTGCTGGTGGAGTCGACTGCTGAGCAGGCTGCAAAACTGCCAAACGGAACCCTCGCCTATCTGCCGTCGCACTGGGAGATCGCGCGAGGCGAAGCCCCCTGAACGCGCCAGCCCGCCAGCATTTCGCCATGACCGGAGCGAGGCCAATCGAGCCTACCCGTCCCAAGGTTGCCGTGATCATTCTCAACTGGAACGGAGTGAACGACACCTTGGTGTGCCTCGCATCAATGGCCGAGGTCACCTATGACAATTTCAGTGTGCTCGTTGTCGACAATGGGTCGTCAGACGGTTCGGAGCAGATCCTGCGCGAGGCCCTGCCCGATCTGCCCTTGCTGCAGACGGGCGCCAACCTCGGTTACGCGGGCGGCAACAATGCCGGCATCCGTCAGGTCCTTGCCGACGCCCCCGATTATGTCCTGCTGCTGAACAATGACACCCTGGTCGCGCCGGATTTTCTCGATGCCCTGGTTGACGCCGCAGAAGCGAATCCTGCCGGCGGATACTTCGGACCCGCGGTACTCACGCTTGAGGAAGTCCCGCGCGTCATAGCGCTCGGGGGCGCAAACTGGGATCCCGACCGCTGTGCCTTCCGCAATTTTGGCAAGAACAGGCCGCTCCCATCCAAGGCTGGCACGGCTGCCATCACCGTGGATTACCCCACAGGCTGCAGTCTGCTGATTCGCCGCCAGGTGCTCGATGAAATAGGTCTTATGGATGAGCGATATTTCCTGACCTTCGAGGAATCCGACTGGTGTTTCAGGGGGCGCGAGGCGGGTTTCCTGTCCTTTGCGGTGCCAGGTGCGCGGATCCAGCACAAGGTCTCCGTCTCATTCGGAGGCGCACAGTCACCTCTCATGCGCTACTTCATGACCCGTAACGTGTTGTACTGGGGACGTCGGCATCTTGCGACGCGGCAACGCTGGCGTCTGCTCTGGAAGACTCTCGGTCGCATGGCCACCGAGCTGTGGCCATCACGATTACACGCGGGTCCCGTCCGCTGGCGCGATTTACGATCCTGGTGGTGGGCTTGCGCGGGATTCGTTGAAGAGCTTCGGTGCAACTGGAAGAAACCCTCACAGCAGGCCATGCGCCTTGGGCTCATCGACTTCCTGCGTGGACATACGGGTGACTGTCCATCCGTGCTGCGGGCGCGTTCCGGCCGTGATTGTGCCTCGCCCCGGAAGACATGAACGGATCATGCGCTTCTGGATAGTCAACAGCGAGCTTCCGTGGCACGACCGTACATCCGGCGGCCTCAGACTTTTCACGCTCATTGAGCTGCTGTGTGAGGCCGGCCATCACTGCGAGTATGTGCTGAGCACACCGGAGGCAGAGCGGCAGCGTCTCGGCGCACGCGATTATGCGCGCTATTGCGGGGACCTCGCGGCACTTGGGGTGTCGTTGCTGGAGGGAATCCCCTCCCGAATCTCCGGCGTCGCGCCCGATGCGGTGATCTTCGAATGGTTCATCGTCGCGCGGGAACTGCTGCCACGTTTGCGCTGGCTGTGTCCGCATGCGCGGCTCATCGTCGATTCGGTTGACCTGACCTACCAGCGCTGGCATGCCAAGGCCGATTTGAGCGGGCTGCCGGAGGATCGAGCACATGCGGACCGCGTCGAGACAGAGGAGCTCGATACCTATGCGGCCGCGGATCTGGTGCTGACCCTGACGGATGAAGATGCACGCGAACTGGACCGGCGCTTGCCCGGCCTGCCCAGCTTCAACATCCCCAACATCCATACCTTGCCCGGAACGAGACGCGAGGAAGCGACACCACCGAGCGTGCTTTTCATCGGCTCTTTCTCCCACCAGCCCAATGTTGACGCAGTCCGTTGGTTTCACGGCAGCATCTGGCCCTCAATACGGCAGCGCGTGCCTGACGTGAAGTGGATCATCATTGGTGGCGATGCACCACCGGACATCCTCGCCATGGCGGATGCACAGGTTACGGTTGCCGGAC
>JBDLQR010000245.1:0-7682 GCA_039800485.1 Pseudomonadota bacterium | reverse complement strand
ATGATTTGCTTGTCCTCGTCGAGCAGCGAGCGGCCGCAGTGGCCCGCCTCCAACAGCGCATCGCCACACGCGGCCAGTGCTTCCGGCGCGCCGTGCCGGGCGCAGAAGTCGAGCAGACCGGGCTGTTCGAACACGGCCAGATATTCTGCGCTCGTCAGCTCTGCCGCGTGCCGGATCCGCTCGAAGCGCGCGCGGATTTTGGGCAACGCATCGGCAGCAAAGACCAGCGCCATGGCCGCTTCGAGGGGCGCCGCGTCCAGGGCTCTGCAGGCCCGCCCGTACTCCAGCATGGCGCGCATGGCATGCAGCTCGGCCTTGATGAAAGCGAACTCGTAGCCCAGGACCTGCGCTGAATCGAGTTGGTCCGCCAGCGGCCCTTGGGCACTGAGGCGCGTGCGCGTCCGCTGCAGCAAGGTGCCGAGGAGTGATTCCAGGGAGGTGGTGATGACGAGGCCCTGTTCGAGGGCATTATCGGCAGTCATGGGGGCGGTCATGGGGGCGTTCATGGACTGGCAATCTCCTGCGCTGACGGGATGCGACAACGCCCTGTTGCAGAGGGTGAAGCGCTGCCGCATGGTACCCGAGGCCAGACCCTGTCGCGAACCATACGCGGGAGCCGGTCGGATTCAAAAATGCACGGCGCAAGCGTAGGCTCGCAGCCCTCATGTCGCCGCAAGGGATAGAAAACGTGTTGCAATTCCATGTCATCCCTGACCTGCCGTTGGTGAAGGCCGGCGACGATCTCGCGACGCTGCTGGCAGCGGGCCTCTCCCGTCTGCCGGTGCCGGTGGAAACAGGCGATGTGCTCGTGGTGGCGCAGAAGATCGTTTCCAAGGCGGAAGGCCGGCTCATTCCACTCGCAACGGTCACGCCGGGCGCAGAGGCCGAGGCCCTGGCGCGCGAGACCGACAAGGACCCGCGCCTGGTGCAACTCATCCTCGACGAATCGGTGTCGGTCATGCGCAAGAAGCCCGGGGTGCTCATCATGCGTCACCGTCTGGGGCTGGTGGGCGCGCACGCAGGCATCGATCAGTCGAACATCGAACACGAGGGCGGGGAGTGCGCGCTGCTGTTGCCACGGGACCCGGATGCCTCAGCACGAGGCTTGCGTGCGGCGCTGGCGGCGGCGCTCGGACACAGCCTCGGGATCATCATCGCGGACAGCATGAACCGCGCCTGGCGTCTCGGCACCATCGGGGGTGCCATCGGCGCCGCCGGTCTTACCGTGCTGGATGACCAACGGGGTACGCATGACATGTTCGGGCGTGAGCTCAAGGTCACCGTGATCAATCGGGTGGATTCGCTCGCTGCGACCGCAACCCTGCTGATGGGCGAGAGCATCCAGCGCACGCCTGCCGTGCTCATCAAGGGGCTGGCGCCCGAGGATTCCAGCCACTGCGCGCGCGACATCGTGCGCCCCCTGGCGGAGGACATGTTCCAGTGAACCCACGCTATCTCGCCCTCACGGGTGGCGTGGGCGGGGCCAAACTCTGCGTCGGACTGGCGCGTCTGCTGGCGGCTGAACAGCTCACGTTCCTGGTCAATACCGGGGATGACTTCGAGCATCTCGGGCTGCATGTCTCTCCCGACCTCGACACCCTGACCTACGCCTTGGCGGACCTCTCGAATCCGGACACCGGTTGGGGACGGCGCGACGAGAGTTGGCAGTTCATCGAAACCTTGCGCGGACTCGGCGGCGAAGGCTGGTTCAATCTCGGCGATCGGGATCTCGCCCTGCACGTCCTGCGCAGCCAATGGTTGCGCTCGGGGTTGGGACTCGGGGCAGTCACTGATCGGCTGCGTCGGGCCCACGGCATCGCCCATACCCTGCTGCCGATGACTGACGATCCGGTCCGTACCCAGGTCCACACCACGGAAGGAACGTTGGCCTTCCAGCATTATTTCGTGCGTGAACGCTGCATGCCCGCCGTAACCGGCTTCTCCTTCGCCGGTGTTGAACGCGCCACGCTCAACCAGAATGCAAGAGCCTTGCTTGCGGATCCCACGCTTGCCGGGGTGATTCTGTGTCCTTCCAATCCCTTCGTGAGTCTTGACCCGATTCTGGCGCTGCCGGGCCTGCGCGCCGCTTTGCGCGACTGTCCCGCACCGGTTGTCGCCATCTCGCCCATTGTGGCAGGACTCGCGATCAAGGGACCAACGGCCAAGATGATGGAAGAGCTGCACGTGCCACAGACAGCCGTGGCTGTTGCGATGCACTATGAAGACATTCTCGATGGCTTCATTCTGGATGCAGCCGATGAGAGCCTGATTCCTGCGCTCGCTGCGCGGAATTTGCCTGCTATCGCGACCCCATCGGTCATGGTAACGTTGGACGACAAGATCGCATTGGCACGGACAACCCTGGCTTTCATCCATTCACTGTACGCGCCTTGAATTCCCTCCTCCCCCCGTCGTCCCGCACGCGCACCAGAAACCCGGAGGCGTGATGTCCATGCAGGTCGTCATCCCGGTCAAACCTTTCATTTACGCGAAGCAGCGCCTGGCGCAGCTCCTGGATGACTCGGAGCGGGCAGCCTTGGCGCGCGTGATGCTGGAAGATCTGCTGGGCACGCTCGGTACCTGCCGGCGGGTGGAGCGCGTGCTTCTTGTCGGCCAGCCTGCGGCACTCGGCGAGATCGCAGAGCGCCACGGTTGCGAGATACTGGCCGAGCAGGAGCGGGGCCTCTCGCGAGCAGTCGGTCAGGCCGCCGTCAGTCTCGCGCAGCGTGGTGTGTCCTCAATGCTCATCCTGCCTGGCGATGTACCACTGGCTGCCGCGGACGAGGTCGATACCTTGATTGCGCAGCACGAGCTGGAGGGCGGCATGACCATCGTGCCGGATCGCGAAGGTTTCGGGACCAACGCTCTCGCTGTCTCCCTGCCGTGCCGCGTGCCATTCCTGTTCGGACGCGAGAGCTTCGCCGCACACTGCGCAGCCGCCCGGGAGGCGGGCCTTGCGGTGCGCGCGCTCGACCTTCCCGGAATCTCCTTCGATGTTGATCTGCCTGAAGACTTGCGTGACCTCATGAGCTACGACTCCGAAGCCCGAACCTTGGCCTTTCTTGCTGCGCGCGGACTGATCACGCGTCCGCAGGCGCAGTCTGCGTGGTGAACTCCATGTCGACCAGTCATCCTGTTCTCGAGAAGGCTCTGGCGGGGCATGCGCTGTCTGCGGCCGAGGCCTTGTGCCTGGTGGACGCCGATCTGCCGCCGCTGCTCGCGACCGCCGCAAGCCTGCGCGATCAGGGTTTTCGCAATGTCGTGACCTACTCCCGCAAGGTCTTCATTCCGCTGACGCATCTGTGCCGTGATGTGTGTCATTACTGCACTTTCGCCAAGGCGCCGAAACGCGTCGTCCAGCCCTACATGACGCTGGATGAGGTGCTTGCCGTCGCCCGCCATGGTGCGGCCATGGGCTGCAAGGAAGCGCTGTTCACGCTGGGTGAAAAACCCGAACTGCGTTATGGCACGGCACGCAAGGCGCTCGCGGCGATGGGCTATGCCAGTACGCTCGAATACCTGCGGGATGCCGCCGCTGCGGTGTTCCGCGAAACCGGGCTGCTGCCGCACCTGAATCCCGGGACGCTCACACCCGGGGAACTCGTGATGCTGCGTGAGGTGGCGCCGAGCATGGGCATCATGCTGGAGTCCGCAGCCGACAGACTGAGCGGGCCGGGCATGCCGCACCATGGATCCCCGGACAAGATTCCTGCGGTGCGCCTGCAGACGCTCGAAGATGCCGGGCGGGCCAAAGTGCCGTTCACCACCGGCATTCTCATCGGCATCGGCGAAACTCGCGCCGAGCGTATCGAGTCCATGCTCGCCATCCGCGAGATCCACGCCAGACACGGTCACGTGCAGGAAATCATCATCCAGAATTTTCGTGCCAAGCCCGGCACGAAGATGGTGGATGCACCAGAGCCCGATCTGGATGAAATGCTGTGGACACTGGCTGTGGCGCGTCTGGTGTTCGGGGCGCACATGAGTGTGCAGGCGCCACCCAATCTCAGCCCGGGTGTGCTGTCGCGGCTGGTCGATGCGGGCATCAACGACTGGGGCGGCGTCTCGCCGCTTACGCCGGACTACGTGAATCCCGAGGCACCCTGGCCCCATCTCGATGAATTGTCCGCAGCCACTGCGGCTGCGGGCAAATACCTGCATGAGCGGCTGACCGTTTATCCGCGTTACGCGCTGGCCGGGGAGACCTGGCTCGCGCCCACCTTCAGGACGCCTGTACTGCAGGCCATCGATGCCGAAGGGCTGCCACGCACCGATCCCTGGTGCCCGGGTGAGGACGGGGAGCCGAGTGCAGAGGATCTTCAGCGCCTGGCCGCGAGGCCGGAGCGGGTGTCGCGCGAGGTACGTGAGGCCGTTGCGCGCGCCGAGGCAGGGGAGGCTTTGTCGGAAGCGGAAATCGTGCGCCTGTTCCAGGCCCGCGGTGATGATTTCTCGCACGTGTGTGCCGCGGCGGATGCACTGCGGGCGCGGCAATGCGGTGAAGTGGTGAGTTACGTCGTCAACCGCAACATCAACTACACCAACGTCTGCTACTTCAAGTGCCAGTTCTGCGCGTTCTCCAAAGGCAAGTTGTCAGAGAATCTGCGTGGCAAGCCCTACGATCTGGATCCTGAGGAAATCAAGCGACGGGTCTCGGAGGCCTGGGCTCGCGGCGCCACCGAGGTCTGCATGCAGGGGGGCATCCATCCCCAGTACACGGGGCAGACTTATCTGGACATCGTCGCCGCCGTGCAGGAAGCGGAACCCCGTATCCACATTCATGCCTTCTCACCGTTGGAAGTGTGGCAGGGCGCGGCTACGCTCAAGTTGCCGCTGCGTGAATTTCTCCAGCAACTCAAGGACGCCGGCCTCGGCACCCTGCCGGGTACTGCCGCGGAAGTCCTGGATGACGAGGTCAGGCGCATTCTCTGCCCCGACAAGATCAACACCGCGCAATGGCTGGAAGTGATGCGTACCGCGCACGAAGTGGGTTTCCGCACCACGTCCACCATCATGTACGGGCATGTGGACAGCTATGAGCACTGGGCCCGGCATCTGCTCAGGTTGCGCGAACTGCAGCAGGAGACCGGCGGTTTCACGGAATTCGTGCCGCTGCCGTTCGTGCACATGGAAGCGCCGATCTACCTCAAGGGTCGCGCCCGCAAGGGCCCGACCTTCCGTGAAGCAGTACTCATGCATGCTGTGGCGCGGTTGGCGCTCAACCCGCTGATCACCAACATCCAGACCTCCTGGGTGAAGATGGGTCACCGTGGCGTCATTGCCTGTCTGTCCGCTGGCGCCAATGATCTCGGTGGCACCTTGATGAACGAAAGCATCACCCGTGCGGCGGGTGCGAGCCACGGTCAGGAAACCAATCCGCTCGAGATGATGGCGATGATCGAAGGCGCGGGCCGTGTCCCTCGCCAGCGTTCAACCGCATACGGTGAAGTGAATGCGGAACGCGTGGCTGCCGGGCGCGCAGCCGGCGAACTGCTTGAAATCGTCAACACCCCCGCGCATGCCTATGCGCGTGAAGAACGCCGTACCCTGGTGCGCAACCCGGCCTGAGTCAGGTCCTTGCAAGCCGTGGTGCCCGGAGCAAAGGAGCGCCAGTGATGCAGAAGAACCTGTTGCAGGGTTTCAAGGTCCTCGATTTCACCCATGTGCTCGCGGGACCCACCGCCACCCGTCTCATGGCCGAGATGGGGGCCGAAGTCATCAAGGTCGAATTTCCGCCCGTGGGTGACATCTCGCGTCTGCTACCCATTCTCAAGAACGGCCGTAGCGCCTATTACGTGCAGCAGAACCGCGGCAAGCGCAGTCTCTGCCTGAATCTGAAAACGCCGCAAGGCAAAGCCATCGTCCAGGACCTCATCAAGGAAGTGGATGTGGTGATCGAGAATTTCTCGCCCGGCGTGGCGGCCCGTCTCGGTATCGGCTGGGAAGCAGTGCATGCGCTCAACCCGCGCGTAGTGATGTGCTCCATTTCCGCGTTCGGGCAGACCGGCCCTTTGTCTGCGCTGCCGGGCTTTGATTACATCGCGCAAGCCTATGCGGGCGTGACCGGCATGATTGGTGAGCCCGAAGGCGCACCCATGCTGCCCATGCTCGGCCTCGGTGACGTCAATACCGGGGTGCATGCCGCCTGCGCCATCGGCTTCGCGCTGCTGCATCGTGAGCGCGGTGGAATGGGCCAGTATCTGGATATCTCTCTTCTTGACGCCTATGCGCATTGTCACGAAATCAACGTGGCGATGTATTCACTCACCGGCAACTCGCCGACCCGTGCCGGTAATCATCACTATGCGGTGTGTCCGCTCGGCCTGTTCAAGGGCAAGCAGCGGTACCTGTGCATCATCACACTGGAGAACCAGTGGCCGGCGCTCTGCGAAGCCATGGGACAACCCGGTTTGGCCAAGGACCCCCGTTACAACTCGAATGCCAACCGCTGTGCACATGCCTCCGAGGTGATCGGACTCATCCAGGCCTGGGTCGATTCCGTATCGACTGACGATGAAGTCCTCGCCATTCTCGAAAACGCCCATGTGCCCTGTGCGCCGGTCCTCAGCATTCGTGAACTCGTCGAACACCCGCATATGCAGCAGCGGGGCACGATGCGCCGTGTGGAGGATGAAAAGCTCGGCAGCTTCACCATGCCGGGAATGCCACTGCGCTTTTCCGAGTTCCCGCATAACGTGAGCCTGCAGGCCGCATACCTCGGTGCAGACAACGCGAAAGTGCTGGGTGAACTCCTGGGCTACGACGCCGCGCGCATCGCAAGCTTGCAGTCCGAAGGCGTGTTGTTCAGCAATCCGGAGACCTGACTGTAGGAGGTTTGCACCTTCACACGGAGGGGCGCGGCAAATCGTGCCCACCTTGTGGTGGATTGCTTGACAGTTCAGAGCACGGACCCCGAAGCTCCCCGGGGCTGGCGCCAGATCAGGATTTTTCACCGCTGCAGCGCTGCTGCCACCGCTGCCCCATGACAGGAATGAACATGCAAGAAAAAAACGACTACAGGTTTCTGGCGGGAGCGGCGCTGCTGTCATTCAGCCTGCACGCCGGCGCAGCAGGGGAGGGGCGAGCCGAGATCGACGCCTGGCTCAATCTGGAGCCGACTGAACTGCCGACGCCGGGCACGACCATCACACAAGCCGAAATCGAACTCGTGCGGCCCTTGTTGCCGCCGGGCTTCATTGATCACGTCAACCATCCTGCGCTGAGCCTCGAGATCCAGGCAACCGCGGATTACCCGCCGCATGAGTCCTATCTCGCGGCGACTGCTGCGCATGCCGGCCAGGCCAGTCTCAAGGCCGAAGGCGGCATGGAGGGTTTTACCGCCGGCCGACCCTTCGATCCGCAAACCTTCGACGATGTCTCGCCGGAGGAAGCCGGCATGATGATCGCGTGGAATCACGTCTACCGTTGGCAGTACTACGGTTACAAGCTCGACACCCTCGACATGACCTATGTCCAGGCCACCGCGGACGGCAGCGGTGGAGCATCAGATCAGGGCATGGAGGGTGGCGGTTCCATCGAGCGCCACCTGGTGCAGTCCTATCATCGCGTCTACCTCAATCACCTGGCGATGCTGCCTCAGCAGGACTGGAAGGTGAATGCCGGTGGCAGCGACAAGCGCTATTTCAAGGATTACATCTCGTTTCTGGAACCTTTCGACGTGCAGG
>JBDLQR010000244.1:0-6016 GCA_039800485.1 Pseudomonadota bacterium | reverse complement strand
GCCGCAGCTGCCCCAACGCCAAGGCCCCGTGATCATGGCTGTACGATCATGGCTGCACGCGGGCGCCGCCGCGTATCAAGGCCTGGGACAGCGCCTCCGCTGCATCCGCGAAGTATGAGCCACCGCAGGTCCAGAGCATCTCAGGCAGCGGTATCACGCGAGTGCTCTCGTCAAAGACGGACTGCAAGGCGGGATGGCCCAGATACTCATCCGCCAGGGAAGGCGTACCGGCCGAGGCGACGCCTGCAACAAGCCAGCTGGGTGGGTCGCGCACCAGTGCCTCCAAAGGAACTGCGCCCTGTGCCGTCGTCGTGTAACGGCTCCCGATATCCTTCAGACCCACCACCGCAAGCAGTTCACGCGACAGCGTGCCTTCTCCTCGCACATAGCCGTTACCTGACAACAGGACTACCTCTGTCGGCGCCGCCAAGCGTGGCAGCGCCTGTAGGCGCTGATGCAGCTTCTGGAGGAGCTGCCGCGCCAGAGGCTCCGTGGCCAGCAGTCCGGCCAGACGGGCCAGCGCTTGCTCATACATCAGGAGAGTCTCTGCCGGCGGGAAGATCTCCACGCGATAGCCGAGTCTTTGCAGGAGTTGGACGGCCGGGCTGCTGTCGTTTGCGGACAGCACGAGTTGCGGCCTGAAGTTCACGACTTCCTCCACCCCACCGTTGTTGCTGGCATGCCGGGAGGCCTCGGCAGCCAGCGGGGAGAGCCCGGGATCCTGACTGAGGCGGGTCAGCGACAGATGCGCACTGCGAGGCGCGACCTCGAGCAGCAGGCTGTCCGTGCACAGGTTGAGCGAGACGATGCGGTTCGGGATCCCGGGCCGGGTAGCTGCGGTAACCAGTGCGGGCAGGATGAGCAGTCCCGCGAGCCCGAGCCTTGCGGCCAGACTGCGCGGGGGCTGCCGGGTCACGCCTTGGCGCGCCGTGCCCGTACTGCTGCCGCGAGGGTTTCCAGCACCGGCACCGTGGCCTCCCACGAGATACAGGCATCGGTGATGCTCTGCCCGTAGACCAACGGTGTGGAGGCTGTGTGGTTCTGCTTTCCTTCCTTGAGATGGCTCTCCAGCATCACGCCCGCAATCAGCTGCGAGCCTCCGGCCACCTGGGCCGCGATGTCCTCGGCAACTGCCGGTTGCCGGTTGTGATCCTTGCGGCTGTTGCCGTGACTGCAGTCGATCATGATGCGCGATGGCAGACCCGCTTTTTCCAGTGTGGCCGAGCAGCTCTGCAGCGCCGCTGCCTCGTAATTGGGGCCGCTGTTCGCGCCACGCAGGATCACATGGCAGTGTTCATTGCCGCGCGTGGTGACGATGGCGGAAATCCCCTGCTTGGTCACGGAAAGGAAGTGATGTGCGTTGCGTGCGGCGCCGATGGCGTCCACCGCAATCTGCACATTGCCATCCGTGCCATTCTTGAAGCCCACCGGCATCGAAAGCCCGGAGGCCAGCTCACGATGAATCTGGCTTTCCGTGGTGCGCGCGCCGATGGCGCCCCAGGCGATGAGGTCGGCGATGAACTGTGGCGTGATTACGTCGAGGAATTCGGTGCCGGCAGCGAGGCCTCGATTGGCCAGTTCGAGCAGGAGGCGCCGCGCCGTGCGCAACCCGTTGTTGATGTCAAAGCTGCCATCGAGATGGGGATCGTTGATGAGACCCTTCCAGCCTATGGTGGTCCGCGGCTTCTCGAAGTACACCCGCATGATGATCATCAGATCCGCTGCATGCCGCTCGACAGCGCTCTGCAGACGGTCTGCATATTCCAGCGCAGCCTTGGTGTCGTGAATCGAGCAGGGGCCGACGATGACCAGCAGGCGATCGTCCTCACCCTTGATGATCTTCTCTGCCGCACGGCGCGCGCGCGAAACCACGTGCGAAGCGTGCTCGGTTAGCGGCAGTTCCTCCATGAGGATGGCCGGGGGGAGCAGGGGACGATAGCCGGCGATGCGGGCGTCGTCTGTGATTTCGAACATGGGCTTGAAACTCCTGTTGGACCGCATTGCCGGGGCGGGGCGGCATTGTAGCCGGCAAGCTGCGGTGAGGGAGAGTACGGCGGTGATTGTGGCGGTTCGATCAGGCCATCAGCGCTGTCCCCACCCGGAAGCAGAGCAGGGCGCCGAGGTAACCAAGACCGGTCATGTAACTCCAGGCGAGAATCGGCCACCGCCAGGAAGCCGTCTCGCGGCGGATGACCGCCAGCGTGGAAATACACTGCAGGCACAGCGCATAGAAAACCATCAGGCCCAGCGCCATGGGCAGGGTGAATACGGGGGAACCGTCGGCATGGGTGGAGGCGCGCAGCCGCCCCACCAAGGAGCTCTCCGCATCTTCATCATCCGCCTCCACGGCGTAGAGCGTGCCGAGCACTGCGATCACCACCTCCCGGGCGGGGAAGGACGCAATCACGGCAGCAGTGACCTTCCAGTCCCAGCCGAGGGGCGCAAACACCGGCGCCACCTGATGACTCACCCGGCCGAGATAACTTTGCTCCAGCTGGGCCGAGGGACTCAGGTCCTCACGCTGGGGAAACGAAGCAAGGCCCCATACCAGCAACGCGACCAGGAAGATGAGCGTCCCGGCCCGGCGCAGGAAGATGCCGGCCCGAGCCAGCAGCTTGATGAGCACCGAACGCGGATTGGGCCAGCGGTAGGGAGGCATCTCCAGCAGGAAACGGGTGACCGGCCCCCGATAAAGCACGCGCTTGATGAGGAACGCGGTGAACACCGCGCCGAAGAGGCCGAGCAGGTAGAACGCCAGCAGCACCAGGCCCTGCAGGTTGAGCAGGCCGCCGAGCCAGGTTTTCTGAGGCACGAAGGCCGAAATCAGCAGGGTATAGACGGGCAGGCGGGCGGAGCAGGTCATGAAGGGCGCAGACAGGATCGTGGCCAGCCGGTCGCGGGGATTGCCGATCACGCGCGTGCCCATGATGCCGGGTACGGCACAGGCGAAACTCGACAGCATGGGGATGAAGGACTGACCCGACAGGCCGCACCAGCGCATCAGCCGGTCGACGAGAAAGGCCGCGCGCGACATGTAACCGGAATCCTCCAGCACGATGATAAAGGCAAAGAGGATGAGGATCTGCGGCAGGAAGATCACCACGCTGCCCACACCTGCGATCACGCCGTCAATCAGGAAGCTGGCCCAGAGACCATCACCCAGGCGGCTCCTTGCTGCCTCACCGAGCGCAAGGGTGGCACCGTCGATCGCATCCATCATGGGCGTTGCCCATGCAAACACCGACTGGAACACGACCGCCATCGCGAGCAGGAAGAAGAGGGCCCCGTACAGCGGATGGTTGAGCAGTACGTCCACGCCATCTCGCCAGGTACGCTGCCGCGGGCTGCGCTTTTCCACCTGAGCCACGATGCGGTTGATCCAAAGGTAGCGTTCGCGGGCTTCCAGCGTTGCAAGGTCGCGGCCCTGGCCCACGGCCTGCCGGGTACTGGCCAGTGCATCTGCCGCTGCCGCGCCGCACCGTCCGAGCAGGCGTTGTTCGGCGTATCCGCCCTTGTCGGTCAGCGCGCGCTCGACTTCAACCGGATGCAGCGGGCGTCCGTCGAGGCCGGCAGAGAGTGACTCCGCCAATGCGGTACTGGCTTGCCGCAACGGGCGGTTGAGCACCAGGGAGTGCGGTCGGGGATCGGCCAGCATCCCCGCCAGGGCGCGCTTGAGTTGCTCCATGCCCTGGCCTTTTGTCACTGCGAGAGGCACGACCGGGCACTCCAGCAAGGCTTCGAGCGCGGGCACGTCCAGACTCACGCCGCTTTCGGTGAGCATGTCGGTCATGGTCAAGGCGATGACCGTCGGCAGCCCGAGCTCCAGGACCTGACTGGCAAGAAAGAGATTGCGGCGCAGATTGGTCGCATCGAGCACGACCAGCACCATGGAGGGTTGCCCCACTTCTTCGCGGTTACCGAGCAGCACATCGACTGCCACAATCTCATCGGGCGACTGCGCGCTCAGCGAGTAGGTGCCGGGCAAATCGACAAGCTGTACCTGCCGGCCTTCAATCTCGGTCCGCCCGAGCAGGTGTTCAACCGTGACGCCCGGGAAATTGCCGACCTTCTGCTTGAGGCCGGTCAGCGCGTTGAACAGCGTGCTCTTGCCGGTGTTGGGATTGCCGAGGGTGACAAGCAAGGGTTCTCGTGCGGGAGCATTCAAGATGGTGTCTCCAGCAGAACGAGTTCAGCTTCCTCTCGCCGCAGTGAGAGGGCGTATCCCATCACTTCCACTTCCAGTGGATCGCCAGCCGGAGCCCTGCGCAGGACCTTGACTTCCGTGCCTTCGAGCAGGCCCAGCTGCATGAGTCTCTGGGTAAAACCATCCACCTGCGCGAATCCGCTGATGACCCCGGCCTCGCCGGGCGCAAGGCCGGCCAGAGTGCGTATCGACATCAGGCGAAGAGTCTGCGCAGGAAGGCAGGCAGGCGACTGGTGCCGCCCGTGAGATTCTCCACTTCCACCAGGTCAGCCTCGGGGCCGGCCAGCGCCCAGCGGCTTTCATCCTGACGCAGCAGCATGGGATCTCCTCCGCGCAACACCTCGAATTCGCTGCCGGGGACGAGGCCCCGGGCCGCGAGGCGCGCAGCGAGGCGGGCGTCGTGGACGGCGATGACCATACCCTTGGCCCCGCGCGGCAAGCTGCCTAGACGGCACCAGGAGCCGAGGGCATCCGGCGGGCAGGCTTCGGGGTCTACGGTGGGCATGGGGTGATTGGCGGGGCCTGAACAGGAATGATTCTCGAACAGGATGCTAAAGGCTGCCGCCCGGTTTGTCATTGGCGGGACGGCGCCTCAGATGCTGTAACCGCGCCGTGGTGTGGGCCGGGTATGCCGGCTGCCCGGCCCTGTGCGATAGCCTCCCGCGCGCTCCAGAGCGTCGTTCAACAGATGACGCTCCTTCATCGTGCGCCAGAAATCCACCGTCAGCAGATCCGCATGGTCTGCGAGAAAGGCCTGGCGGTAATCGTCGTCCATGGCCAGAAAACGGATGAACTCCTCGGGAAAGACATCATTGCCGTCCACGTAGTACCAGGTTTCCTGCCGCATCTCGTCTTCCTCGAAACGCGCTTCCGGCACTTCGCGGAAATTGCAGTCGGTGACCAGGCAGAGTTCATCGTAGTCATAGAAAATCACCCGCCCGTGGCGCGTGACGCCGAAGTTCTTCAGCAGGAGGTCGCCAGGAAAGACATTGGTCTGCGCGAGATCGCGGATGGCATTGCCATAGTCCACCACCGCCGCGCGTCCCGCCTCGCGCGCGCACTCTCGCAGGAACAGGTTGAGCGGATTCAGACGACGTTCCACGTACAGATGCTTGATGACCAGCTGGTCGCCTTCGATGCGTGCAGTTTCGGAGGCTTCCTCCATCAGTTCATCGATCACCGCCTGATCAAACTTGGCGAGCGGAAAACCGATGTGCGTGAACTCCTGCGTATCCAGCAAACGACCGGCGCGGTCATGCTTGAACACGAGCTGGTATTTCTCGATGACTTCATCGCGCGTGGAGGTTTTCGGAAAACCGAATTTGTCGCGGATGACCTTGAAGACCAGATCGTAGGAGGGCAGGGTGAAGCAGATCATCACCAGGCCCCGGTCACCCGCCGCGTGGACGAAGCGATCCTGGCAGGTGGCAAGGTGCGTGGTGAACTGGCGATAGCGCTCGGTCTTGCCCTGGCGTACCCGTCCGAGCACGGTGTAGAGCTCGTCGATGGGCTTGTGCGGCAGCAGACCATGGATGAAGTGGATGGCGCCTTCCACCGGCTCCAGATCGACAAAGAAGTAGGAGCGGGTAAAGCCGAACAGGATGCTGATGCTGTCCACATCCATCATCACCTGTGCCACTTCCACCCCTTCTTCGGGATGCCGGAACTCGATGACGAGTGGTGCACTGTGGTCGGGCCAGAAAGCCTGGCCGATCAGGTAAGCGCCGCTGGACTGGTAGAACACGGCCGGCAGTACGTCGATGCGCAGCAGCTCCTCGCCGCCGGCATGCGCTTCGCCATGCCGCGACAAGG